>JAFRSL010000206.1 GCA_017427625.1 Synergistaceae bacterium
ATACCGAGACCGAAACCAGCACCGATTTTCTTCAGTGTCTCCTCGCTCACTCCAGTCTCATCACTGAAAACGCAAGCCACTGCCTGACAGCAATTATAATGAGCATCGCCCGTCCTGTTCTTGAGTTCTACTGCACGTTCTTGTTTCGTCATTGTTTTACCCCCTAACTGGCCGTAATTGTACCATGCCTGTATGTTAGAATGTCTGCAATATCTATCAGGAGGTCAAGCGAAATGTCAAACTATGATTACAATGATGCTCAGGAAACTTTAGCGTACATTCAGAAATTCTTGCCGTTCAATCCTGAAATTGCCATAACTTCAGGCTCAGGGCTTGGAGATATTGCGGCTCTCGTTGAAAATCCCGTAACACTTAGCGCGGAGGACGTTCCTCATTGGCCGACCTCAACAGCTCCAGGACACTCAGGGAAAATCATAGTCGGCAAAATTCACGGAAGACAAGCTATACTCCTTCAAGGGCGTGTGCATTACTACGAGGGATACTCTCTCAAGGCCGTAACATTCCCGGTAAGAGTCCTCGCAATGTTAGGCGTCAAAGAATACATCGCAACGAACGCTTCAGGCGCGGTGAACACTTCTTACACTCCCGGCGAAATCATAGCCGTCAAAGACCACATCAACCTAATGGGCGATAACCCTCTTCTTGGGCCGAATGAGTCTCGCTGGAATGAGCGTTTCCCTGATATGTCCCACGCTTATGACGCTGGGATGCTGAAGATTTTTGCTGACTTGGGATTGAAGACTGGGATATATGCCGCGATGTCAGGGCCATCGTTCGAGACACCGGCTGAGATACGAATGCTCCGCCTTCTTGGTGCTGACGTTGTGGGAATGTCAACGGTCCCGGAGGTCATTGTCGCCAACGCAATGGGAATGAGGGTTGCTGTACTCTCATGCGTTGCTAACATGGCCGCCGGTGTTGACCCTAATCATACGTTGTCGGCTCAGGAAGTCTTGGACGCTATGTTTCAATCCACGCACAAGCTACAAACGGTTCTTACTTATGCGACAAACTCTAGTTATCTAGAGAAATAAAATTACCGGGAAAAATCTTTACCGTTTGGTAAAATTATTTTTTATATTTATATCAGATTTCGTTTTTGATTTCAAGCCAGTCTAATTATAAAATAAAATGGAATTTTACTGTATTTAGGAGAAATACACGTATAGAAAGGAGAAATCACTATATGTGCGGAATTTTAGGATACTCAGGAGACCGTCAGGCAAGCGGAATTTTACTCGCCGGACTTGCAAGACTCGAATACAGGGGCTACGACTCGGCGGGAATTGCTGTACTCTCTGACGGGAAGATCAAAGTCGCAAAGAACAAAGGCCGTCTCAAAGTTCTCGAAGACAGAATCAACGCAGGCGAGGAAGTCTCAGGGACATGCGGAATCGGTCATACACGCTGGGCAACTCACGGTGAACCCTCAGACGTTAACGCCCACCCATTATGGAGCGATGACATGGCCGTTGTCGCAGTACATAACGGAATCGTCGAGAATTACCGCGAAATCCGAAAGATGCTCGGCGAACATGGCTACACTTTCTACTCGCAGACCGACACAGAAGCTGCAGTCAAACTCATCGATTACTACTACAAGCAGGAAAAATCCCCCCTCAAAGCAATAACACGCGCAATCAAGGACATTGAAGGCTCGTATTGCTTCGTCATGCTGTTCAAGGACTATCCCGGCGAGGTTTGGGGCGCAAGAAAGGATTTGCCGCTGATTGCAGGTCAGGGAAAGGGAGAGTCGTTCCTTGCGTCGGATGTTTCGGCAATACTTCATGACACGAGAGATGTCTACTACCTCGACAATATGGAAATCGTTAGGCTGAAGGACGGCGACGTTCGTTTCTTTGATGGCGAAGGTTACGCTACGTACAAGGAAGTCAGCACAGTAACTTGGGACGCTAACGCTGCTGAGAAGGGCGGCTTTGAACACTTCATGATGAAGGAAATTCATGAGCAGTCAAGGGCGGTTAAGGACACCTTCGGGGCTGTCTATCATTCCGGGAAGATCGACCTCACTGAGAAGGGTCTCAGCGATGAAACGATAAAGTCAGTCTCGCAGATATACATCGTTGCTTGCGGATCTGCGTATCATGCGGGGGCAGTCGCTCAGTATGTGATTGAGGATTTGGCTGGAATACCCGTGAGGATTGAGATGGCATCGGAGTTCCGTTATCGAAGAATGCCGATGGACAAGAACGCTCTGGCTATCATAATCTCGCAGTCGGGCGAAACTGCTGACACACTCGCGGCCATGAGGCGGGCAAAGGAGAACGGCATTAAGACGCTCGGAATCGTCAACGTCGTCGGAAGCACAATCGCAAGAGAAGCTGACTCTGTGTTCTACACTATGGCTGGGCCTGAAATTGCGGTTGCAACAACGAAGGCATACAGCGCGCAGCTCGTGGCATGTTACGCAATAGCTGTGAAATTTGCTCACGTCAGAGGGAAGATTGATGACGCGGAATGTGAGAGGTTAATCGCTGAGATTCAGAAGCTGCCGGAGAAGATTGACGAGATTCTTGACGAGAGAGACAAGATCGCACTGCTCGCCGGAAGGTTCGTCAACGCCAGAAACGCCTTTTATCTCGGACGAAACATAGATTACGCCGTTGCTATGGAAGGAAGCCTCAAGATGAAGGAAATCAGCTATCTTCACAGCGAGGCCATTGCCGCAGGAGAGATGAAGCACGGGCCTATAAGCCTCATAGAGCGCGGAATGCTTGTCGCAGGTATCATGACTCAGAAGGATCTGTACCTCAAGACTGCCAGCAACATGCTTGAAGCGAAAAGCCGCGGGGGATTCCTGTTTGTTGTGTCGATGAGGGGCTGCGAGGCTCTGAAGGGTGAGGCGGATTTCGTGTTCCATGTTCCTGAGACTGACGGGCATTTTGCGGCGAGTTTGAGCGTTATACCGCTGCAACTGCTGGGGTATTATGTGGCGGTTGCTAGAAAGTTGGATGTCGACAAGCCGAGAAATTTGGCCAAGAGCGTTACGGTTGAATGAGAGAATTTTTCCCCCTGCCTTGCGTGTGAGGTGGGGGGATTGATTTATTTTTGAAGCTGTGTTAGGAGTTTTGCGTTGTTCTCTTCGATTAAACGCATAACATCTTCGAGCGTGATTGTTTGCTTACGGCCTGCTAGGCTCTGGCGTACCGCTGGAATCCCGAATAGTATTCCAAACATCACAATGCAAAAATAAATGTAGCTCCGTAGGTCGTCAATTCGTTTGTCAAGGCTGCTGATCTGCCCTTCGAGACTGTTTTGCATATCTCTCATTCTTGCGTCGAACACGTCCTTGCGTACATACACATCATCAGATACAGCCCCGTAACACGCTCCTGTCAGCATCAGCACCAACAGCAATACAGCAATCTTCCTCATTTCAATTCGCCTCCTTAGTTACATTATAATTCTCGCCTCCAATGGCTTCAACTCTGATGGGTCAATATCACTCTCACTGCTCAGGATTACCTTTCTTCCCGAAATTTCTTCTGGCAGCTTCACTGGCTTCAATGAGAAATTCACGACCGTCATAACTTCATGGCCGTCATATTTCCTCACAAACGCAAATATATTCTCGTCATCCGCAAGAATCTCACGCCACGTCCCAGCCGTCAATGCAGGATTCTCTCGCCTCATCTTCAACAGATCACGATACCACGACAGCACCGATCCAGAATCTCCCGCCTCACTCTCAGCGTTCACCGTAATGTGATTCAGGTTGACTGGAAGCCATGATGTCCCAGACGTGAAGCCGGCATTCTTCCCTGTTGTCCATTGCATAGGTGTCCGCGCATTGTCCCGCGTGAAGTATCGCACGAACTTCATTGCTTCCTCCGCCGAAAACCCTTCCTTCAGCGCGAGGTCATACTGCCCCTTCGTCTGAATATCGTCAACCTCAGAGATGTTATGCCACGCGTAATTCGTCATTCCCAGTTCTTCGCCCTGATATATGAACGGTGTTCCTCGCATCGTCAGCAAGATCGTTCCGAGACATTTCGCTGCCTTCACGGGGTCTGTACCTTCTGCGAAAAAGTGGTTGACGCTTCGGGGCTGGTCATGGTTCTCGAAAAATGCAGGATACCAGCCGTTGCTTGCCGTAGCTTTCTGGCTGTTGCTGATTGCCCGCTTCAGATCGGTAAGTTTCCACTCTACGGGGCGGCACCAGATTTCAGCGTCTCCAAGCGGCAAAGTTACATGGCTGAACTCGAACAGCATATCGAATACCCCGTTGTCCCCAACCCATTGGGGCAGCTCGTCAGCACTTACTCCATTTGCCTCGCCAACCGTGAAGATGTCGTTGCCTTCGCGTACTTCACTCTTGAACTCACGGAGGAAGTCCAGTATTCCGGGCTGGTTTGCTGTCATGGTGTGGACGTTCACTGTACCGTCCTCAGCGTCGGGCTTACCGTCAGCAAAAATCGCAGGCTTCTTGATGTACGTTATCGCGTCAATCCTGAAGCCTCCGACTCCCTTTTCGAGCCAAAATTTTGCAGCGTCATAGAGTGCGTATCTGACTTCGGGATTTTCCCAGTTCAAGTCTGGCTGCTCCTTCGCAAACGTGTGAAGATAGTATTGCTGACGTTCGGGGCAAAATTCCCACGCGCTTCCGCCGAATATACTCCGCCAGTTTGTCGGGGCTGTCCCGTCCGGCTTGCCATCTCTCCATATGAACCAGTCCGATTTGGGATTGTCCCTTGAGGATTTCGACAGCTTGAACCATTCGTGCTGGTCTGAGCAATGATTGAACACTAAGTCCATTACGATGCGTATTCCTCGCTTCTTGCCCTCTTTCACAAGCTCGTCAAAGTCCGACATCGTCCCGAAATTCTCGCCTATCGCCGTGTAATCCGAGATGTCATAGCCGTTGTCGACCATCGGGGAAGGATACACAGGTGTAATCCACAAAGCGTTCACACCCAAATCATGAAGGTAATCCAGCTTTGACGTTATGCCCTTGATGTCGCCCGTCCCTGCCCCCTTAGTGTCGAGAAAACTCTTCGGGTAAACCTGATAAACCGCGCCCGTTTTCCACCATTCCATAGAATCACCCTGCATCTTCTGTTTCAACCTCAATATCCTCATCACGCTTTCATCAAGTCTAGCCTCTGAAATCCGCCCGCTCTTAACAGCCTCAAGTATGCCGTCAAAAGCCTCGCGGTAATCATACGGCATCAAGATAATATCATTGCCCGCCTCAAGTGCCAGTATTGCCGCCTCTGATGAAACGTAATTCTTCTGGATTGCTCCCATCATCATTGCGTCCGTTACGATCACTCCGTCATATCCAAGCTCGCCGCGAAGTTTACCTGTTATGAGTTCGCGCGACAATGAGGCAGGTAGTCCGTCATTCGTTACGTTCTTCATGGTGATGTGGGCAGTCATGACAGTATCGGCCTTCTTGATGTTGTCGATGTACGGGATCATCTCGGCTTTCATAAGCTCGTCCCATGTCTTGTACACCGCAACATAATTATCGTGAGTGTCGCCCTTTGTGTCGCCATGTCCTGGAAAATGCTTCAGGCAGCCCGTAACTCCCTGCTCGTGAAGGCCATCGAGATATTCGCCGGCAAGTTTGGAGACGTATTGAGGGTCGGAGCCGAATGCACGGTCGCCGATTACTATGTTCTCGGGGTTGGTGTTGATGTCGGCAACTGGAGCGAAGTCCAAGTTGAAGCCGTAACGCTTGATGTATGATGCGATGTATGAAGCTGTCTCTTTCACATGGCCGGACTCACCGATTGCTTTCATGCTTTTGAACTTTCGCACCATGAAGCCCTTGCTGTTCGCTATACGGGCAATACTTCCGCCTTCCTCGTCGATTGCCATTACTGGATAAATCTTGCTGGCCTTGATGAGTGAGTCGTTGTAGCGCATTAACTGGACGGGAGAGTCCATGTTCTTAGCGAAGAGTATGAAGCCTCCTGCCGGGTAATCCCTGAGGACCTTACGCATTGATGGCGACAGGGACTTTACACCTAATTTGCGGTCATGGTGAATCTGTTCTAACGTTAATGACGTGTCGAGCTGATCAGGACGTATCACGAAAAGCTGGCCGACTTTTTCCCGGAGCGTCATTGATTTCAGGATTGCTGACGGATTAAAGTCCGCGTGTGCTGTGCTGAATGTGAACAGTATCATTGATAGTGCTATGAGTATCTTCATGTTGAAATTTCCTCCTGATTAAAATTAAACCGCCCGCCATTTTCCAGACGGACGGCCCTTTTCCCCTCGTTACCCTGTTATGATGCTGCTTCCTTTGATGAGGTAGTCCATTCCTGACCACACTGTCAGGATCATAGCCACCCACATCAAAGCCATTCCGCCCGGTATCCTCAATATCAGCATTACCAGCGCGATTATCTGGCATACTGTCTTCAGCTTTCCGCCCTTTGAGGCCGCGATCACTACGCCTTCAGCCGCAGCTACCAGCCTCAGGCCAGTAACGATAAATTCCCGCGTTATTATCACCATCACTATCCACGCAGGAAGACGACCTAGCTCAATCAGCGCCAGCATCGCAGCTATCACAAGCACCTTATCCGCCAGGGGGTCGATGAATTTCCCAAGCGTTGTTACCAGCTTGTAGCGTCTGGCAATGTAGCCGTCGAAAGCATCCGTTATTGACGCGATTATGAACACTGCCGCCGCTATTGCATCTCCCCAGCTTACATCAGGAAGCCCCGATATTGGCTCGTCAATTCGCAGTGAAAGGAACAACAACACCAATGGCGCAAGGAATACTCGCACTAAACTCAATGTGTTGGGAACGTTGAAAATTTTTGACTTCATGTCTTACACCCCCATTTTGGATTATGTGAATTATAGTCCCTTTAGCCTTCTTGCGCTATCTTTTCCCATAATTCCTTTTGGCGGGCGTTCAAATGTCGGGGTATCTCTATCCTAACTCTAACGAATAAATCCCCGTTAGTACCGTCTCGCTTTGGCATTCCTTTTCCGCGAAGCCTAAGTTTCTGGCCGTCCTGTATTCCGGGAGGCATCTTCACTGTTACTTCGCCTGACAATGTTTCAACCGACAAATCTTTCCCAAGCACTGCATCGTAAACAGGAACTCGAATTTCCCGCGTAAGATCATAATCCGAAATCTCATATCCCTTGTCAGCCTCGACATGTATCGTGAGATGCAAATCTCCGCCGGTCTCAGACTTTCCGCGAAGTGTCAGCTTTGTTCCCTCTGTGATTCCTTTGGGGAGGTTAACGCTCAGTGTCCGCTTCCCGATACGGAGGCTGTATGTTCCGCCCTTGAGTACGTCAGAAAGTTTCAAGGTTAATTCAGCCTCGCTGTCCCTCGCCATAGGCTGATGATAGCCCGACGACTGCCCGAAAATATCACCGAAGTTCCCGAAGCCTCCGCCGCCGAATAATGTCTGGAAGAAATCGCTGAAGTTCCCGCCAAATTCTACATGCTGATAGCCGCCGCCTGAGCCCCAGCCCGGAGGAGGCGTGAAATCCTGGCCCTGCTTCCAGTTCATTCCGAGTGCGTCATACTTCGCGCGTTTGTCCGCGTCCTTCAAGACCTCGTAGGCTTCGTTTATCTCCTTGTACTTCTCCTCAGCTCCGGCCTCTTTGTTAATGTCGGGGTGATACTGCTTCGCTAACTTTCTGTATGCCTTGCGGATTTCATCGGTCTTCGCGTCCCGTGATACTCCCAATATCTTATAGTAATCTTTATACTGCATGGTCATCTCTCCTTTTCTTGCTGACTAATTTTAACCTTTATGGGAAATTTTGCAACTGTCAATAATAACCTCACACTGCATGATATAATTCGCTCATATTCAAAAGGAGGAATGAGTTATGCGCTACGAAGAAGTAGATTACGGCGGCGAAAAAATCAAAGTTAAGGTATTCGACTACGATACTCCCGAAGGATGGCATGAATACGTCATGAACACTGCCGGTTCTGTTGACGATGATACTTTCGTCGCACCGCCGGACGGATATGCACGCGATGAGGAGTAAGTCAGCTTTGGATAGCGTGTACTACCTTGACACAAACATTTGCATCTTTCATATGCGAAAACCATTCGGGACTCTTGCGGCCAAAATAAATTCCATTCCACACGACCGTGTTAAGATTCCCGCTGTGGTGAAAGGCGAACTTCTGGTAGGTGCTGAGAAAAGCAACAGGCGTGATGATACTCTCGCTGAAACTCTAGCTTTCCTCATGCCGTTTGAGATTGTTCCGTTCGACGATTCCATTTTGCTGACCTACGCAAAAATGAGGGCAAATCTCGAACTCAAGGGACAGAAGATAGGTTATAACGACACAATGATAGCTGCAATTGTCTTGGCAAAAAATGGGATACTCGTAACTAATAATATGCGCGAGTTCAGGAGAATTGACGGCCTTCAGTGCGTGGACTGGACAATGTGATACAAAGAAAAAGGCCTCCCGTTTCCGAGAAGCCTTCGTGTTTTCTAGCGTTTACGTCTGAGGAGAATCACCGCAAGGATTGGGAGAATGCCCAGAGCGTTACAGCCTCCTCCGCCGCCTGATGATGAGTTCGTGTCAGCGTCACCGTTGCCGTTACTTGGCGTTGAGTTCCCGTTTGACGCATTGCCCGCCTTATCAGCAAGCCACATCGTACCGCTTATCCTTCCATCGTTGCCATTACCGTCAGGAACAATCAGAAGTCCGTTCACGATCTGAGGGCCGTCAGAATTTCCGCTCGATGTTACGTTCGCAAGATATGCCGTCATCTCGACTTTCAAGCCGCTGTCACCGTCTGTCTTCGTCAACTTCAGCATTCCAGAGCTTATTGCCTCAGATGCACGAACTCCGCCGCTTCCCACAACCGGCCATGACGTTCCAGTCCCCTGAAAATCGACACGCATAGTGCTGAATATCTCGTCAGCGTTGATCGTCCTTCCGGAAAGATCGTAGCCGAGAATTTCACGAAGCTCCGAACCCTTGAAGCTCCATGTGTAAGTCAGCGGGAACAAGTCGCCTGCCTTCAAGCCCGTGAAGTTTATCCCTACTCCAGCCTTGCCTTCAGGAAGAGTATAGCCGTCGCTCGATGAGTATGCCTTCGATGTATCGAATCGCAGCGCACTCTCGTTAACATTCGTAACCTGTGAGGCACTCACTCCGCCCCATAATGACGCGAAACTTGCCTGGAATGCCGATGACGTTACTGAAGACGGGTTTCTGTCCGCAAGCTGAAGCGAGATGTCGTACTCCGTCAGCTGCTCCGTGTAGCCCTGAAGGTAATCAAGCAACTCATCGCTCGTGTTCAGGTAGCTGTAGGTGTATTCGGTTACCTTTATCACTTTGCTGTCTGAGAGCTGTCTTCCCGACAAATCACCGCGCTCCGTCTTCACTGTTATCGTCACGTATGTATCGCCCGGCGTGAAGTTCAGAACCGTTATGTCGCCCGTTGTCTCGTTGATGCGGATTATGTTGGGCTTGTCGCTCGTCCAGATTACAGGCTCTTCGTTCTCACCTGAGCCTCCAAGCACTGAGCGGCCATTGGTGTAGTAGACCTTTGCGATCAGGCTCGCTGTCTGTCCAACCCTTCGGAGATTGTTCGGGATTCCGCTGATTTCTATCCGTGAAAGCGTGTACACCGCAACAGGTGAGGGCCTTGGGCTGTATCTCGTTCCGTCAAAGAAGCACGCCCCAACATCAAGCGCAACATCTTCCCCGCCTGCAGTACGTGAAACTCCGCGTTCGTCCGTATCTGGGAAACTCGTTCGCCTCGAGTACGGGATTATGTTCGTTGCACGGTCCGTCAATGGCAGCGTCGCATCCTCACTCAGCATCAGTGTAAGCAGTTTAACCTGCCCTGCCCTCGCGCTTCCAACTGACGGAGGAATGTCGCCTCCCAAATCCTCGCGGGGGTTCTCAGCAAGTACGTTGCTGCTGAAGAACGTTGACTTCTTCCAGCCTTTCGACGGATATGAAGTTCGGTCAGTCTCGTTGCGTGTCTCCGAGTAAAAGTCCGTTACACCTGAGCCTGTTCCGTAGACTCCTACCCTGTTATAGCCGCCTGAAGAGATGTTGCCGTCCGACCATATGTCATACGTTCCGAGTGATGTGTTGCCGACTGCCATTGTTCCTGCGACTGAAACTGTACCGTCAACAGCGCCGATGTAGATTCCGCCGCCCTTGTAGCGTGAGCCGTTTCCTGCGAATGTGCAGCTCACTATCTCAGTCCGCCCCTCGCAAAGAACAGCAATTCCGCCCCCGCCGGAGAAGATCGTGTTGTCGGAGTTTGGTGATGCTCCGTCGTTCACGGCGTTCTCGTAGAATGTGCAGTTCTCAATGCGGTTCACTGATGTCTGGTACGTTGACGTGTTGAGGTAAATTCCGCCGCCAGCTCCAGAGGTCCCCGCAAGGTCGAGGTGATTCTTGTTGAACGTGCAGCTCGTAACCGTTGCCCTGTTCGACGCTATGAATATTCCGCCGCCGTTTCCGCCTTCAGTTCCGCCCTGAGTGCTGTTCTCCGTCAGCATTGAGTTGCGTATCGTGAATGATGAGTACGGTTCCTGCGTTGGCGTCTGGTCGAAGTAGATTGCACCGCCTGAGCGTTTTGACTGGTTCAGCGTGAAGTAGCAGTAGCTTATCTCGATGCTTCCCTGTGCGTAAACTGCACCGCCGTCCAAGTTCTCGCTCTCATTCTCCGTGAAGGTCGTGCTTGAAATCGCTGTCGTACAGTAGTTACGGAGGTTTACAGCCCCGCCGTTTCCGCCCTGAGCGTGATTGTCATGGAAGTAGGAGTTACGGATATTCACGCTGGCTGTGTCTGCATAGACTGCACCGCCTCCCTGTACTGCCTCGTTGAAGCTGAACGTAGCGTTTGAGAGCGTCATTGAGCCGTTGGAGTAGATTGCGCCGCCGCCATTGCTGTTTCCTGTTCCCTGCGACTGGTTGGGCGAACCTTCCGCACCGAAATCACAGCTGTTAACGGCTACGTTCTTCGCCCAGATTGCACCGCCTGATCCTCGCGTCGCAACCTGATTCGTTATTGTGCAGTTGTTGAAGCGCATTGTCCCAGTGTATGAAGCCGCAAGTCCGCCGCCCAAGTATGCCGTGTTCACTGTCGTTATCGCCTTGTCGCCAGTGTAGCCCTCGAACGTTATGTCGCCCGAATTGCTGCATATTCCGCCGCCGTAGCTCATGGCCGTGTTGTTGCCCTCGAACGAGTATATTCTTACAGGCCCGATTATTGCCGCCGACGATGCTGAACCCTGAACGTAAATCGCTCCGCCCGAACCTTCAACAGTTGATGTTGACGATATTTTCACTGCATGGTTGCCGGAGAATATCACCGTACCTTCCGGGAGCTGTGCCGCATCAGTTACCCACATTGCGCCGCCGTTACCGTTACGAGCGTAATTCCCCGTGAACGTTAGCTCAGGCTCAAGGGTGATGACACAGTTTGCCTCAGCATAAATTCCTCCGCCGGAAGTCTGTGCGTCATTATCGGTG
>JAFRSL010000207.1 GCA_017427625.1 Synergistaceae bacterium
ATCCTCTTGAGACATTGCCCGGAGCATTAGCAGGCGGGGGAGTCATAGAGGCAGTACAGAGAGGAATCGCGAGGGGCGTATTCAGCAATGAGGCTGGTATGGGTTCCGCGCCTATGGTTCACGCTACGGCTAACGTCGAACACCCCGTACAGCAGGGCTTCTACGGAATCTTTGAGGTCTTCATGGACACGATAGTAATCTGCACAATGACCGCGCTCGTCGTAATGGTAACTGGAACTCTCACGAACTCGCCGGATCTCACAGGCGCACAGCTTACACTTCAGGCATTCGAGAACGCTCTGGGTACTCCGGGAAAGTACGTGCTTTCGGTTGGACTGTTGCTTTTCGCGTTCACGACGATACTTGGCTGGTACTGGTACGCTGAGACGGCTGTAACATATCTCTTCGGCGTTTGGTGCAAGCCTCTGATGAAGATTATGTGGATAGCGATGATTCTTGTCGGAGCGGCAGGAGCGCAGTTCATCGGAGCAGAGGGCAACCAGTTCCTCAACAACATCTGGGACATCTCGGACACCCTGAACGGACTCATGGCACTTCCCAACCTCATCGGGCTTCTGATACTTTCAGTAACGCTGAAGAGGATCGTGAGCGACTACGACGAGAAGTACGGAACGCCGAGCGACAGGCTTCTTTCATCACAGCAGAAGATCTTTGTGGCGAAGATTCAGTACATCGTCATGGGACTCATCGCTGTTGCAATGGGAATGACGGCATTCTTCGCTTACAGGACGCTATTTGCGGGTCTTGCAATAGTGCTTGGGCTTCTCACGGCTTACAGGAGGCAGACATTGCTGGGCTTCCTCGCGGTGATACTGGGTATTGCTGCTGCGGCCATGTAGCAGAAAGTAGAAGGGAATATTCGGCCCTCCTCAGGAATGGGGAGGGTTTTTTACCAGCTATTTAGTTCACGATCAATAGGAGGAATCATTCATGAAGAAAATTCTTGCGGTAACATTCATCTTCGCGCTCATGGCATTATCAGCATTTGCCGAACCAGTCAAGCATGAACAGTGCTACACGATCTCGGAGCTTACCGAACTCGACAAGGAAGATGTAGCAGGCGGAAAGGGGACATTGCACGGGGAGTTTGCGTTTGTCCGCGACAATGCAAGGGACGAGGACGCAATCAAGGAGATCGGCTTCATGACGCTCAATCACGGCGCGTTCATCGGCCTCCACGAACACAAGGACAATGAGGACGCTTACCTAATACTCTCAGGGACGGGGCTTTTCACGGACGGCGAAGGCAACGCATGGATCGTTAAGCCCGGCGACATGACGATAGCACGTCCGGGACAGTGGCATGGGCTCGCTAATCTCTACGCTGACGAGCTTGTATTCCTTGACATAATCGCCAAGAACCCAGCAGCAGATCTCGAAGCCCTCAAAGCCAATCCAACGCCTCAATATTTCCCCGCTGAAAAACTCTTCGACAAGAACGTTGAACACGCAGGCGGTACTGGTGAAGGGACGCTCTACGGGAAGTTCGCTTTCAGGCGCGAGCAGGCAACGGAGGCTCAGGCCATAAAGGAAATCGGCCTCATGACATTAAAGCCCGGTGACTCAATCGGCCTTCACAAGCATGATGCCAACGAGGATACGTACATCATTCTTGCGGGAACTGGAACTTTTACGGACGGCGAAGGCAACGAGTTCATCGTAGGGCCTCAGTCGGTAACGATCGCTGTAGCAGGAGAGTCCCACGCCTTGAAGAACACGGGCACGGAAGATTTGGTGTTCATTGACTTAATCGCGCAGAATCACGCACTGAAGAAGTAATTGGAGTAGTCAGACCCCCTCGCCATAAATGGCTCTCTCCCCCTTAGCATGGGGCGCAAGGTTTTGCCTCTCCTGACAAGGGGAGGTGTCCAAAGGACGGAGGGGTCTACCAATTCGCAAAAACCACATCAGCACTAGTTGTCCATTCACGAACTGGGACACCAAGAAGTTCACGCAAACTTGCCTCTCTGTCCTTCCTCCGTGAGAATACGATGACTTTCCGCCCTGAGTGCCACAAATCCCGCAAGTCTTCCTGTGAGATGAACCAGCCAGATTGAGTCTCATGTTCCGCGCCGAATGCAAGCTCGTTCAGGACATCGGCGTCAACAGTCCTCCGCTTCATGTACCAGCCAACACCCTGCATCAAGTTCTGATACACAACGACATCATCGGCATCTTTCGGGGCAACAGAGCAAGATTCTTTGTGAGACAGCAATTTTCCCTCGACCTCAAACGCTCCCGAAGCCGCGAACATTGCCCCAAGCGCAACAATTCCAAGCATGGCCGGAATATTCCTGTTCTTGCCGACGAACATCGATAACGCCCAGAACGCAATCAGCGTCAACGACAGCCACATAGCCGGAGAAATCATAGCGTGGTAATCGGGGTCATTCTTCATTGCGGGGAGGATCAGGCCGGTTATTGCCACTGGGATTAGGATTGCCGACGTTATTATGACGAAGCGGCGGAACTCACGCCCTTCAAGAACCGACATCGACGCTCCCGAAAGCACAGCGAGTGGCGGAATGCACGGCAAGATGTAAGTGATTAGCTTTGAGCCGGAAGCCGAGAAGAATACGAACGGAAACGCCAGCCAAAGCCCCAAGAATTTCCCGCTGTCGGAATCTACAAGCCTGCACTTCCCGAAAATTGCCCTCATCGCGTCCCACATTATTCCAGTCCATGGGATAAAGCCCGCAATTATTATTGGCACGAAGAACCAGAACGGCTCATATCTCGCGTGAATTGTTGTCGTGTATCTCAGGAAATGTTCACGAATGAAGAAGAACTGAAAGTAATCGGGATTTCGTCTGCATACCTCGATGAAGTACGGCGAGACTATCACGAAGAATAGTATTATTGCTGACGGTGAGAATAACGGCGCGATTTTCCTGTACTGCCTCGTTATGATGAGATGGATTAGCGCAATTCCGCCGGGAAGTACGACACCAATCAGCCCTTTCGTGAGTACCCCCATCGCCATGAACGCATAGAACGCTAGGATTGCTCCCCTTTTCCCGTCAACGTACCAATAGTAATAGCTGACCATTGCGGCGGTGAAGAAGAATGTCAGCGTCATGTCCGTGATATTGATGCGAGAAGTCCCGTACCACAAGACCGACGACGCTAGCATTACCCCCGAAAGTCCAGCGGCATAGGCTGAACCTGTAATCTTCTTTGCGATTACGAACGTCAGCAAACAGCACCCAAGTCCGGCCATGACAGGGAAGAATCTTCCAGCAAACTCATTTTCACCTAAGGCAATGAAAGCCCCTGCCGTCAGCCAATAATGCAACGGAGGCTTCTCGAAGTACAGCGCGTAATTCAGTCGTGGAGTGATGAAGTCTCCAGTCTCCAACATCTCGCGGGGAATCTCGGAGTATCGTCCCTCGTCAGGGTCAATGAAGCCGTAATCTCCAAGTCCCAAGAAATACACGAATACCGCAAGGACAGCGCATATTGCGAGGATTGAACGCCTACTCATGGTACGCTTCGAGGGTCATTCTAATGGCATCACGGAGGCTCACCTGAGGGTTCCAGCCCAGACTCTTGATTTTGTCGATTGAAGGCCGCCGGTTCTTCGTGTCGTCGTAACCGTCGGAGTAGTAATTTTCCGGCGAAATTACGGTGAGTTTTACTTTCTCAGCGCGCTCACGGAAGTTCGGGAAGTTCTTCATCTCGTCAATGATTGTCTCCGCAAGCTCACGGATTGAGTAGTTGTTGTTGGGGTTGCCGATGTTGAAGATTTGAGAGTCCGCCTGACCCTTGTAGTTCTTGAGGATTAGCATCAATGCGTCAGTACCGTCGCCGATCCACGTGAAACTCCGCCTCTGCGTTCCACCACCGACGAGCTTAATCTCGCCCCTGTTGAGAATGTCATAGATGAATTGGGTGATTGAGCGGGCACGGTGCTGCCTTGCGTCCTCCATTGTGTCAAGTCCCGGCCCAATCCAGTTAAACGGACGGAAGAGCGTGTACTGCAATCCCTTCTCGACATTGTAGGCAGTGATAACGCGGTCCATCATCTGCTTCGAACAGCTGTAAATCCATCTCATTCTCCCGATAGGCCCGGTAACCAGAGGACTCTCATCCTCGAGGAGCAAGTTCTCATTTGCGAGGCCGTAGACTTCTGATGTTGACGGGAAGATTACGCGCTTCTTGTACTTCTGGCACATTCGGACGACCTTCAAAACCTGCTCGAAATCAAGCTCAAACGTCCACAACGGCTTGGTGAGATAGTACGCCGGCATTGCAACCCCTGCAAACGGAAGAACTACATCACACGCTGCAACCTGTTCGCGGATATAGTCGGTCTCGTGGAAAATGTCGCCCTTGAAGCACGTAAAGCGTTTGTTTCCGATGAACTTTTCGATGCGCGATGTGTTGATGTCGAACGCGCTTATCTCGTAGTCTGAACTGTCCAGTACTTTCTTCACAAGATGACTCCCAATGAAGCCCCCTGCGCCTAGTAGAAATATTTTCACTTATCCTATCTCCAAACAAAATTTTTGATTACACCGCAGACCCTCATTACATCGTCGTCAGTCATCAGCGGGAATATCGGAAGTGAAACCGCCTGACGGTAATACTTCTCGGCCTCCGGGAAATCGCCTGCCTTGTAGCCGTATTTCTTCCTGTAATATGGCTGAAGCGGTACGGGTCTGTAGTGTACCTGAAGCCTTATATCATTATCCCGAAGATAACCGAAAAATTGGCCGTGAAGTTCCTCATTTACCCGCGCTATGAACAAATGCCACGCATGACCCTCTTTGCCCGGCGGCAATGTCAGCCCTTCAACTCCTGAAAGCTCACGGAAATAGAGCCTCGCAATCTCGCGCCTTCGTCCGACAAATTCATCGAGCCTCTTCATCTGGGACAGCCCAATCGCGCAATGAACCTCCGACAACCTATAATTGTACCCTAAATCCTGCATCTCGCTGTGCCAAATTCCATCGGGTTCGTCAACAAACTCTGAGGCATTGCGAGTAGTCCCGTGATTCCTGAACATTTTGAGCCTGCGGGCGTACTCGTCATTACTTGTGAGAACTGCACCGCCCTCTGCTGTGGTTATGTGTTTGACAGGGTGGAAACTCAGAGTCGTCATGTCAGCGTCGAAACCGATCTTGTGACTTCCCCTGTCTCCTCCCCATGAATGGCTCGCGTCCTCAATGAGTACAGCGTTATACTCCTCCGCAATCTCACGGAATGGCTCAATCTCGAACGGATAGCCCCCGAAACTCACAGGGATTACTGCCTTGACCTTTCCGCCGTGAGCATTGATAGATTCTTCGGCCTTTTCGGGATTCATGCAGAGAGTGTTGTCGATGTCCGCGAAAATCGGGGTTGCGCCGGTGTAGATTACGCTGTTCGAGGTTGCGACGAATGTCATTGCTGTCGTTACGGCGAAATCTCCTGCGCCCATTCCTGAGGCGTACATTGCACCGTGAAGCGCGGCTGTTCCGCTTGAGAACGTTACGGCGTGCTTCACCCCTGCGTAATCGGCGAGCGATTTCTCGAAAGCATCGACGGTCGGCCCCATAGTGAGCCAGTCCCCGCGCAGTACCTTCACGACCTCAGCAATATCGTCATCGTTAATCCATTGACGGCCATATGATAATGTCTTCATTCTACCTTTCCTTTCTGTAATGCGACTTTCCCGGCTCTTCCAGGAATTTCGCCCATCTCAATTTTACAACGCGGCAAGTCTGATTCCTTCATTGCCTCCTTCAACGTCAGAAACTCCACGCCCATGTCCCTGCAACGGTCAAGGAAATCGCTGAACGTCCAGTGCATCATTCCGCCCTCCATCTCGGTGTGGATTGTGTGGACGTTGAGGCCGTCGTGCAACAATCCGGCGTAATACCCAGCGACATCTTCAGGCTTGACGTAGCCAAGAACTTCATCGAGAGTTGGAAGTGTTGACGGGACTTGAGGGGTTGAGAAAGACTTTCCGCCCATTTCCGGCATAAACGGCGAATAACCGCGAACGTCGCTGCAATATGTCAGCCCCAATTCGTCCTGAACCTTGAGGCTATCCGGCGTAACCTGCCAGCCCGGCGCGGCACTGCAATCCGGCCTGAAGCCCGCGTATTCCTCGAACTTCGAGAACGCACGTTCAAGCTCGGCGTGGATTGTGTCGGTTGAGAGTCGGGGGAGATTGTCCTGCCAGTAAACGTGATCCCATGAATGAATCCCGCACTCATGGCCATC
The DNA here is from genome assembly GCA_017427625.1 of Synergistaceae bacterium. Taxonomy (GTDB): domain Bacteria; phylum Synergistota; class Synergistia; order Synergistales; family Aminobacteriaceae; genus JAFUXM01. Next base: position 6,232 of record JAFRSL010000207.1, read on the forward strand.
GTCAGCGGTCCGGCGGATTAAGTCAGGATTTGAGGCCGTAATCATCGGCGCGGGAAGGAGCGTACCGTATAACAGCGTCTTTATCCCGTAAGCTGAAGGGGCTTTTGTCCGCAGCATTTTCGTGATGAAACCCCTGCGGAATATCCGTCGTAATGCTTTTCCCGAATTGTCAGGCCCCATCGAGAAGAACACCGAGGCTCTGACGTTATGAGCCTTCAGGATTTCGAGAAGTCTGGGCAATCCCTCAAGGTAGCCTTTCAGCGTGTCAATGTCGATTTTTATCGCGAGCTTCATCTACACTATTTCCCACTCAAGAATTTCAAGAGTACCGTCATGAGTCTTCACGAGCAATGCAGGAGATTGAGTGAAATCTGACCCCCTCGCCAGCGAACTGGCCCTCTCCCCCTTCTCAGGGGGCGTGTAATTCTCTGCTCCTGCCGCCTCTGCTAAGGGGAGGTGGCCGAAGGTCGGAGGGGTATCAACAATCCTCGTTTTCCACACCATGATCTTGTGTCCGTCATGATATGTGAACGCTCCCGGAAATGGTTTCGCTACAGCCCGCACAAGGTTGTGAATCTCTCTTGCCGACTTGCTCCAGTCAATGAGACCGTCAGCGGGAGTTCGTCGCCCGAACTTCGTAGCCTGAGACTCATCTTGCGGTGTGCCCTCAGCGTTTCCGGACAAAATATCATCAAGGCATCTTTCGAGCAACCTTCCAGCCGCCGGAATTATCTTCGTGAAAATATCGTGAGCCGTCTCGTCAGGCCCAATGTCAACAGCTTCCTGACCCACAATATTCCCAGCATCAGCCCTCGCGGTCATGTGATGGAGGGTTACGCCCGCTTTCGTCTCACCGTTAAGG
>JAFRSL010000208.1 GCA_017427625.1 Synergistaceae bacterium
AGAATCATTCCGGCCGACTCGAAATAGAAATCGTGAACGCCGAATGTATGTCCCGATTCCGTCATCATGAAAAGGACATAGACGCTCCATGAGAACGATGCAAATGATCCCATAGCAACGAGGGTGTCCATGTTGGGGGCGAGGTGAAGGAGGGTGCTGAAACCTGAGACAAAGAACTTCTGATTGATGACCATGATGATTGCCGCAAGAATCATTTGCGCGAGTCCCTGCGCTACGTGGTTGCCCTCAAAGAATGCCGGCAATGGAAGATTCACCATGTGCCCCATCGAGAAGTACATCAACGCTAGAAGGAAGAAAATCGAGGCGATGAGTCTGCGTTTTAGGACTGGTGTCTCATGGTCGGCGAGTGCGTCTTCTTCTTGGGCGTGTGAGACTGCGGCAGCGGGTAAAAGTTCGGGGACTTTGAGGGACGCTCCATAGCCTGCTTTCTCGACAGCTGCGATGATGGAGTCCACGGAAGCTGTACCGTCAACGCTCATTGAGTTTGTGAGCAGGCTGACTGCACATGAGGTTACGCCGGGAAGTTTCTTGACGACGCGCTCAACCCTTGCGGAACATGCCGCGCAGCTCATTCCTGTAACGTTGTATTGTTCTGACATGAAATATTCACGGCCTTTTCTTGTGTGATTGAAATCATTATATTACATGGCCGTTGCTTTCTGTCAGTATGCCGCCTCGTTGAACACTTTATCTGACGACATCGCCACAATCTGCGGCCTTTTTTGCGAAAGTTAGGCACTGACACGAACCCATATTCAGGATATAATACTCAAATATCAACCTAACCCATCAATCTTTAGAAAGTGAGGAGAATTTGTTATGCCGTTGTTCGATTTCACGAAGAAGACACCAGCCCCCGTAGTTTTCCCTGCTGAGTTAAGTTCACCTGTTGCCGGAGACTTCGTTCCGATGTTTGCCCTGAAGGACGAGGCTTTTGCCGGAGGAGCACTCGGTCAGTGCGTCGGGGTAAAGCCGGAGAACGGAAACATCTGCGCCCCCATTGACGGAACTGTGTCAGAGGTTACGGAGACAGCACACGCGGCGGTCATTCAGGCCGGAGAAATTGAGATACTCATTCACGCCGGCATTCACACAGTGAACATGAAGGGTGAAGGCTTCAAGAACCACGTCAAGCTCGGTCAGGTAGTACGTCGCGGAGAGCCTGTGCTGACGATGGACTTGTGGAAGGTCAGGAACTCAGGCTATGATGACACCGTGATTATGGCCGTGTCAAATACGAAGGACTTTGCAAAAGTCGAAGCTCTCGTAACCGAAGGCAAAGTTAAAGCAGGAGACGGGCTTCTGAAAGTCAGCAAGTAGAATTTTGTGATACTGTGTGAGTCAGCTATGCCCCTTTATCGGTGAAACGGTGAAGGGGCTTATAATAACAAAATGTTCCAAAATATAAATTTCAAGGAGGTTTTATTGTGAAAAATACGAAGTCTTCTATGGACGATCGCAGCGCAATAGAGAAACTTGAACGCTTTGCCGCCGATGTCAACGCACGTAAAAGGGGAATATTCGGTTATCCCGCAAATTGCCCCGTACATCTAAAGGATTTCTACAAGTGGTTCACTGAGAACGAAATCTACGACGCCATGATAAACAACAGTGGCGACCCCTTCCACAGTCATGAGCTTTTCTTGAATGCCCTTGACTTTGAGCGCGAGGTTATCGAGTTCTTTGCTCCGTTCTATGGCTTCGACAGGGATAATTTGTGGGGAATTGTTACCTTCAGCGGCACAGACGGAAACAATCACGGAATCTACTTCGGCTCAAAATGCTTGGAGAACAAGACACACAAGAAGCCGATAGTCTAGGTATCTGACGCTGCACATTACTCGAATATGCGTTTGGCGGATCTTCAAAACTTTGAACTTCGCCTCATTCCGTCAGACATTCACGGCTGCATGATACCAGAGGAGTTTGAAAAAGCTCTCGTCCCCAATCGTCCCGCCCTGATAATCTACGCTATGGGGACGACGTTCAAAGGCGGCATCGACAATCAGGACGAACTTAACGCGATACTTGCGAAGTATCCCTCAATCGTCGCATATCGACATGTTGACGCGGCACTGTTCGGCGGCTACCTCCCCTACACAAAGTACCGTGATGTCGTGAACCGCAAAGTACACCCATTCGACTCCATCGCGGTAAGCGGACATAAGTTTTTCAGTATGGACGAACCCGCAGGAATTTTCCTAACGACCGAAGATGTCCTGAAGAACCAGAACCCTTACCAAGTTTCCTACCTTAATGGCAACATGCCGATGATTAACTGCTCACGTTCCGCATTAGCACCGCTGAAACTTTGGTGGCTCATTCATCACGTAGGGGAAGATGGTTTCACTGAACAGGCTGAGGGAATGCTTGAGCGTGCTGAATGGCTGAAGGAGAAACTTGACGCTATTGGCTGGCCTGCCGGGCTTGAGCCGATGTCGAACACAGTCTACTTCAAGCGTCCGAATGAGGCTATTGTGGAAAAATATGGGCTTGCGCCAGATTATGATGAACGTTTGGGTGGTGAGCTGTCTCATATAGTTGTCATGAGGCACGTTACGAAAGAGGCTCTTCAGGGCTTCCTTGATGACCTCGAAGAATCCAGAAGCTGAACAGATGAGGCCGGGTCGAAAATAATCATAATCTCCAATGGCAAGAAGGTAATAAATCCGCTATAATATCAATTATCCAATATATTTATGAGGAGGCAGTACAATTTGAAACGTTTTGCATTAGTCTTACTCACAGCAGTACTCGCGTTATCGTTATGCGGTGCGAGTTTCGCGGCTGACGAAGCATCCCCCGCTACGTCCGGCTGGAAATTCGACCGTCCCATCAGAATCGTTTGCCCTTGGGGTGAAGGCGGCGGCGCAGATGCTACCCTTCGCGCAATCGTCCCGCTCATCGAGAAGGCAACAGGCCAGAAAGTCGAAGTCCTCAACGTTACCGGCGGAAACGGCGTAAACGGTGCGTCATTCACACGCGAACAGCCCGCTGACGGCTACACATTCATGCTCGGAACCCAGAGCTTGCTCATTCAGGACGTCATGGGTGAGATGAAGTTCAAGTTCCTCGATGAGTTCGTACCCGTCGCAAGACTTGTCCACGCAATCGACATCATCGCAACTTCCCGCGCCGCTATGGAGGAGAGAGGCTTCAAGACATTCAGCGAACTCCGCGACTACATCAAAGCTCACCCCTTCAGCGTAAGCGTCGGAATGCTCACGAGGGTAGGCGTTGACGGCTTATCATTCCAGCAGGCTACCGAAGGCCTCAATATCCTTGAGGTTGACTACCCGACAGGCGCAGGTATGACGGCGGCTCTTCTCGCGGGACAGATTGACCTCATGATTTCAGACACTCAGGAAATCGAGGAGCAGATCCAGCTCGGCGAAATTATCCCGATGCTCGTTCTTGCTGAGAAACGTATGAACCGTTACCCCAATGTTGAATCGTCAAAGGAACTCGGCATCAATGCGTTCTTGGGTTCAGAGCGCGGAATCTTCGCGAAGAAAGGCACCCCTCAGGAAGCCATCGACGCTCTCGGCGCAATAATCGCTGAGGCCGTAAAGACTTCGGATTGGAATGACTTTCTACAGCAGGGCGGTTATGATGAGAGACCGGGTTACGCTCCTTCTGGCGAGTACCTGACGGCTCTTCAGGATGAGTACAAGTCCTTCACCAGCATGTTGAAGCCCGCAAAGCCAGCCGACAAGAAAGCCCCCGCTGCTCCGTCAACAAAACTCGCAATAATTGGCTTCGTGATGGTCCTCGTACTCATCATCTGCCTCATCAAGAAAATCATAATCCCGCCGATTGCGTTCATACTCCTTCCGACAATCGCAGCACTCGTGGCAGGCTTTGACCCTCTGGCCGTCAACAAGTTCGCAGCTTCAGGAATCTCGAAGATGGTCTCGACCGTCTCGTTGTTCGTGTTCTCGATTTCGTTCTTCTCGTTGATGAGCGATCAGGGAGTATTTGACCCAATCGTCAACTTCCTCATCAAGAAGGCCGGAACTAACGTAACTCTCGTAATGCTCGCTACAGCCGCTGTCGGAATCATCGGACACCTTGACGGCTCAGGTGCTACTACGTTCATCATCACGATCACAGCAATGCTCCCGCTGTTCAAGAAGCTCAAAATGGACAACAGGTCGTTGATGCTTCTCGTCTGCGTCGCTATCGGTGTCATGAACGTCTGCCCTTGGGGCGGCCCAACAATAAGAGCCGCTACAGTCCTTGAATCAGACCCCAATATCCTTTGGCACAGGCTTCTCCCGGTTCAGGGCGCAATGCTCGTGATTACGTTTGTGACTGCGTTCCTTCTCAGCGGCATCCAGAAGAGAAGAATCGCAAAGCTCGGACTTTCGGCTGACGAATCAGCAGAAGAGGCAAAAGCTGAGGACAAAGCTCCCAAAGTATCATCAACTCTTCAGATGTACAACTTCCTCGTTGTGGTTGCTGTTATCGTTGTCCTTATGGTCGGCTGGCTCAACCCTGCGTACACATTCATGCTTGCGCTGGCTATAACGCTCCCGTTCAACATCAAGAGCCTCAAGGAACAGAACGGCAAGCTCAAGAATTACGGTGTCGCGGCAATGTCGATGGTCGTTACGCTGTTCGCCGCAGGAATCTTCACGGGCGTTCTCTCAGGCACTGGAATGCTTAACGCTATGGCAAGTGCCGTAGTTACGGTAATCCCGCCGGATCTCGGACGATACACTCACTTCATCGTCGCGTGCTTCGCAGTGCCGTTAATCATGTGCTTGGGAACTGACAGCTTCTACTTCGGGCTTCTTCCTGTCGTCGTTGGAATAGCCTCGCAGTTCGGCGTGAACCCGATGGACGTTGCGTGCGTAATGCTCGTCGCTGAGAACGTAGGCGTCATGATTTCACCGTTGAGCCCGGCAATGTATCTCGGTCTCGGACTTCTTGAGATTGAGGTCGGTGAGCACATCAAGTACTCGCTTCCGTGGATCTGGGGCATCAGCATTTTGTCGATTGTGGCCTGCATCGTTCTCGGTGTTACTCCGCTGTAGACTTTCGCATTGAAACATTGAGATTTTTCGCCGCCGTGAGTAAAATTACGGCGGTATTTTTTTATCCTAACGAAAGGGGAATGTTTATGCGGAAAATTTTCACGTCGTTGTTGCTTCTTGCATTGATGGCTTCGAGTTCATATGCCGAAATTTCGAACGCCGTCGTCGAATCTGCATGGAAGCGAATCGCTAAGGCTGACGGTTTCAAGCAGGTCTCAATCAATTACGAGAAAGACGCTTCACCGAATGCTTGGGTTGCGTTCAAGTCTCAGAATGATTACAGCATCCACGTTACTGCCGGTCTCATGAAGATTCTTGACACTGAGGACGAGATGGCGGGTGTCTGGGGACATGAGATTGGGCACGTAAGGCTAGGGCATTACACAAAAGGAAGGCTAAGAAGCATGGGCTGGACTGTCGCCGGGAAAATTCTTCAGCAGAAAACTGGGAAAATCGCCCAGACTGCCGGCAACATTGGAATGAACCTCGCGGAAAATGCCTTCAGCAGAAATCAGGAAACTCAGTCCGACGAATATGGCGTTAAGCTGCTCGTTAAGGCTGGCTATAATCCTTTGGGCCTCTACAACGCTATGAAGGCCTTCAGGGATAACGGCTATGGCACTCAGTCGGGAATAGCTAACTGGTTCAGCACTCACCCTGCTACAGATGAAAGGCTTAAAGCTCTTCATGACTTCGCGGAAAAATACAGAAAGGGAAGGTGATATTGTTATGCGCAGAATTTCAGCGGCAATAATCTTGGCGGCTTTGTACTGTTCCAGCGCTTATGGAGCCATTTCTAATGACGTTGTTGAAGCTGCCTGGAAGAGAATAGCTAAGGTTGACGGTTTCAAAGAAGTCCCAATCAACTATGAGAAGAACGAATCACCGAATGCCTGGGTTAAGTTCCAGTCTCAGAACAACTTCAGCGTCCACGTTACAGCCGGCCTCATGAAAATACTCAACAGTGAGGACGAAATCGCCGGAGTTCTTGGGCACGAAATCGGCCATGTCAAGCTAGGGCATTATAATCAGGGCGTTGGCCGTGCGGTTGGCTGGGCTGTGGCTGGAAATCTTCTCGGGCGGATCGGTGGCCTTGCAGGAATTATAGCGCAGGGTGCGGGTCAAATCGGCATGAACCTCGCTGAAAGTGGCTTCTCCCGCGGCCAGGAAGTTGAGGCTGATGACTATGGCACGGAGCTTCTCAAGAGGGCAGGTTATGATCCGTATGGTTTGTACAGAGCGATGAAAGCGTTCGCCGACAACAAGTACGTTACTCAGCCCAACGGATTCAATTCTCACCCGCCGACTGAGAGAAGGCTTCAGCATCTTCAGGAGAAAGCGAAGGAAGTCAAAGCATCACCAGTGAAATCATCAAGCACGAAGTCAAAGACAAGGCAAACCTCAAAATACAAAGAAAGCATGGGGAACAAGTAGGCATGAAGAAAATTATTGCAGCGTTAATGCTCGTTACAGCGTTCGCATCGTGTTCATGGGCATGGTTCGTGGGTTCAGGGACGGAAGATGACCCGTATGTCATAGCGAATGCATCGGATTTCTCGTACTTCAGATACAGGGTCAACAACGGCCTCGATGATGAGGGCTGCTACTATCTTCTCTCGAACGACATACAGCTCACTCGTCAGACACTTGAAGCTCCAGTTGGCATACTCAAAGTCAGTTCAGACCTTCAAACTGTAATGCATGATTACAGCTTCAAAGGACACTTTGACGGGAATAATCACATAATCTACGTCAAGATATTGCCATTCTTTGAAGGTGATGCGGAGAATTTGGCGAATTATGACCGCGCGCTGTTCGGATACGTTAATACTGACGGTGATTACGCCGTGAAGAATTTGCGTGTGGGAGGCTATATAAGCGGAAATTTCCCTGCTGGTATAGTGTCAAGACTTGGGTCGGGCAGAATAGAAGGGTGCAGGGTTTCTGCTGATATTGATGTTCGGGCATCATCAGCTTCTGAGGCGAGAAGTCATCATTACATTGGTGCGCCAACGGAATTCGATGACAACACGTATGCGTTCGGCGGTGGAATCGTTGCTAACATGTATGGCGGTGAAATCGTGAGCTGTGATTTTTCCGGCAAAGTCAAAACAGAAGAAGCTGATTTCTCTCATGCAGGCGGCATAGCGGGCTTTATCTGGGCAACATCAGCGTTGCTTCAGGGCTGTAACGTCAAGCATTATGCAACCGTAACAGCAAAAGGGGACTCGGCATCTTCAGGTGGAATCGTTGGCTATCTCGAAGTCGAGGATTTGGCGAGTGCGAGCGGGGACGTAACCGTAACAGGCTGTACTTTCGAGGGCGGTGAAATCAGCAGTGATTACTCGGCAGGCGGAATCGCGGGCATCGTATACGGTGGAATACTGACGGACAATACTGTCGGCAGTGATACCAGAATAAACGGCGCAACATACGCGGGCGGAATTGCTGGAACTCTCTCGGCAGGAGCTTTGGTCTCAGAAAACAATGTCGAGGGCGGAATCGTTCAGGCAGATTCGCGGGCGTCTGGCGGAATCGTCGGGCTTCTTGAGCTTGGTTACATCGAAAGCAATGATGCCGAGTCAAGCGTTCAGGGTGATGCTTCGTACAAAGGCGGAGTAATCGGCGAGATTCATAACCATTACGGAAGCTCCTTGAACGTTACGGGCAACACTTACGCGGGCGCAGAGTTTGGCGTCGGCATTGACGAGCATTTGCAGATGAACCAGAACATTGCGGGGACTACAAAGCAGTCTGCAACGCTCTCATTCCTAACACCGAGCAGGCTTCCGAGCGTCAAGGAGAAGGAGAATTATTCAGCCAGCATTCAGCTCAGTGTTCCGGCAATAATTGACATCTCACCCATTCCAACATGGCTAAATCCCGTTCAAGCCGGAAACATAATCTCGATGTCATGCATTCCGCAGACGACAGGTACGTTCGAGTTCACTCTCAACGCTACATACGGTGAACAGACCGCAAGCAGGACATACTCTCTCACGGTCAACTCGAAACTCAGCGTAAACAGCACAAGAGATTTCCCGGAATACGCTGACTTGGGAGCGTTCTTCGCATACACGTTTTCGGCAAATGCAGGAGGCGAGGACATATCATCGTTGACATGGACGGCAAGCGGGGATCTTCCCGACGGTTTAATCCTCAATCCAACGGCAGGGCGGCTCTCAGGAAATCCCACAACTGAAGGAGAGTACACGTTCGAGATTCTGGCAAACGCTGACAGCATGTCTCAGGCATCAACCGGCGCACTCACGCTCAAGGTTGCTAAGGCCATCTCGATTATCGCTGACGGTGCTGCCTCGCGCGACAACGTTGTGTATCTTCCGACGGCCATGATTGACGACGATTTCAGGTTTGCCCTTCACATTGATCAGAGCGGTTTGACGGAGCAATGGTACATTCAGGCGGGGAACTTCCCTTCAGGTCTGACGATTGATGAGAGTACAGGGCTGATTTACGGCGCGCCTGACACGGCGGGAACGTATTACTTCGTCGTTGGCGTTAATGCCGGAACGATGTCAGCTACACAGGAAATGAGCATGGCGATTCTTCCGGCGCTTGAGATTTCAACGTCATCGCTTCCCGCAATCAGGATTGACACGCCATATACTGCGACAATCTCAACGAACGCGGTATACGGTACACCAATCAGCTGGGACATCACTGGGCTTCCTGAAGGACTGAGTTACAACGCTTCGGGGCTGATATGCACGATTTCGGGTACTGTCTCAGAGGTGGAACGATACACGGTTACGGTTCAGGCTTCTTACGGCTCATACTCGGCATCAAAGACCTTCACGCTCAACGCTGTACGCGGCTTCACCATACTCACAGATGAGCTTCCAATCGGCAAGACAGGCTACGGCTATTCCTTCAGGCTCACAACGAACGCGGCTTCATCGGACGCTGTGGCATGGTCAGTAATCGGCGGTAATCTGCCAAACGGTACGACATTGGACAGCAATACTGGGAGGATTTCTGGAACTCCGTCAGCATCGGGGAGCTTTGACTTCACGGTTCAGGCCGTAACAAGCAGAGACTATACCAGCAAGGACCTCGAAATATTCATCAGCGACAAACTTGTGATCACGACAGGCTCAGAGTTGAAGGACGCGGAAATCAGCAAGGACTACAGTGTTCAGCTCATGACGAATATCGGCCTCACCTCTGGCTGGACAATCGAAGGAGGATTGCTCCCGGACGGATTAGTGCTGTCATCAGACGGAACAATCGCGGGCAAGCCAACAGAGTACGGGGACTTCACATTCACGCTGAAGGTTGAAGCAGGAGGTCTTGAGGCATGGGGAGATTTCATGCTGACGGTGCTTCCGAGCTTCTACATTTCAACGGGTGAAAATCTCGGAACTGCTGAGGTCGGAAAGCCGTATTCGCGTCTTTTGCTTACAAACAGAGACACTTCGAGCGCGAAATGGTACGTTGTCGGCGGAACTTTCCCTGAAGGACTCTCACTCAGCAGGGACAAAGGGCTAATCTCAGGAGTACCGACTGCTGGAACGTCATACGATTTCACGGTTCAGGCGGTATCGGGAGTGAACACTGATGAAAAGAGATTCTCGCTCGTCGTGAAGCCCGCACTTGAAATCATCACGCCAGCAACACTTCCTCCGGCATCACGCGATTACCCCTACGATTACACGATTTCAACTGATGCAAAGTCAGCCATAACGTGGAACTTCATATCGGGCGATATTCCTTCGGGGATCGGATTTGAGGACGGCACAATTTCGGGAACACCAACTGAAGCAGGGCCTTTCACGTTCACGCTAGAGGCATTGTCGGACGGAAAGCGGTCAGCAAAAACCTTCACCCTCTACGTCGCAGACTATCTGGAGATACTAACGTCACCAACGCTTCCGTCAGCAAATGAAGGTGTACCATACTCCTACACCCTAATCTCTAACGCTGATGATGCTTCGGCCGTTAGATGGTACGTGATAAGCGGCGATGCTCCCGTAGAACCTGAAACGACGACGGGGCTTCTGTCATGGACACCATCTCATGATGACGTCTCCGATGATGCGTATGTCTTCGAGGTTCAGGCTGTTTACGGAAGATTGACGGCAAGCAAGGTCTTCACGCTCACAGTTGAGCCAGTGATGTCGGTGGTAACGCCTTCAGTTCTCCGAGAAGCAAGGGTAAACTCAAGGTATTCGTACCAGCTTCGAGCGGACGTGAACGGCGCAACATGGGAAGTCTCAGGCGGTACACTCCCCAACGGCCTCACCCTAAGCGGTGATGTCATCACGGGAACCCCTACGACTGCCGGAGAATACTCCTTCACGGTCAAAGCATCATCAGGAACGATTAGCGCGGTTAAGACGCTGACCCTCAAGGTTGGTACGGAGCTTCAAATTCTCTCGTCAGCCCTAAAAGCTGCTAAGGTTAACGAGCAATACTCCCACATTTTCAGGACGAACAAGGGCAATGCTTCATGGAACGTAATCAGCGGGGATTTCCCCAACGGGATAACTCTTGATGCTTCAACAGGCGTTATTACAGGAGCGGCACTCGATGCAGGGTCATTCGACTTCACGCTTCAGGCGAAATCAGGCGGCCTCACTGCAAGCAGAGACTTCACCCTGACCGTCAACCCTGAACTGAGGATAACGACAAACTCAGTGCTTCCGTCAGCAAGAATCAATACGCTGTATTCGTACATTCTTGCGACAGATTCGGACATGGCCATAACGTGGAACTTTATGGATTATCGTCCTTTGTGGCTGACTTTGAGCAGAGATACTGGCGAGATTCTTGGAATACCGACTGAGGCGGGAGAGTTCAGCTTCACGATTCAGGCAACTGCAGGGGACGTTCAGGCGGAAAAAGAGTTCACACTCACCGTGTTTGACGAAATCGCCATAACGACATCGACTCTGCCGAAAGGAAAGCTGGGGGCGGATTACTCCTACACCCTAGCAACCGACGCAACATTACCATCTTCCGTGATATGGACATTGGCGAGCGGCGACCTTCCTTCGGGGCTGATACTTGGAAGGACGACGGGAAAAATCTCAGGGAAACCGACGATAGAAGGCTCATTTGATTTCACGGTCAATGCGGTCTTGCAGACGAGTGCGGGACGGCTCACAGCGAGCGCGCCTTTCTCCATCAATGTATACGAAGAGATTACGGAGCTGAGTATCATTACGGACTCGCTTCGTTCTGGAGTGAAGGGAGTAGAATACACGCAGACACTTGAGACCGATGCGCCATCAGGAACTGCGATAAGCTGGGATATTTCGGGAACGTTGCCGGAGGGTCTGACATTCTCGAACGGCATAATCTCAGGTACTCCGACTGAGACGGGGGACTTCATGTTCACGGTTCAAGCTATGGCTAGGACAGGAATGGGAAGAATCCTCTCTGCTCATAGGACATTCACGCTCACAATCGAGGATACTCTGAAAATCACAACTGCATCTTCAGATGTTCCATCGGGAATGGTCGGCTCTCCGTATTCGTACACGCTCACGACGAACTCGATGACTCCTTCCTCAGTGAGATGGTTCGTGAGCAGTGGGAATTTACCCACAGGTCTGACACTCGGAGGGACAACAGGGAAAATCTCAGGTACACCGTCAGCAGAGGGTACTTACGATTTTACTGTGAGGGCGTACGTACAGACATCGGCCGGAAGAATGAGCGATGATAAGGCATTCAGCATTCTCATACACTCAAGGGACTACGAGATTACGGAGCTTAACATCACAACCTCATCTCTTCCTGCAGGAATGACAGGCTCGGAGTATTCGCAGACGCTTGAGACTGATGCGCCCTCAGGCGTAAGTGTGAGCTGGGATATTTCTGGGACGTTGCCGGAGGGTTTGACATTCTCGAACGGCATAATCTCAGGTACGCCCACAGAGGCAGGTGAATATTCATTCACTGTTCAGGCAATGACAGCGACAAGCAGAGGTATAATCGCAGCAAGCAGGCTTCTGACTTTGACGGTGTGGTCTGCGCTTGAGATAACAACAGCTTCGCTGCCTTCCGGGAAAGTTGATGTGCCCTACTCCTACACGCTCGCGGCGAATACAGCTTCTTCCGTAACATGGTCATTGAGCGGCGATGTTCCTTATGGCTTCTCAATAGCAAGAGACACAGGCAGGATTTCAGGCACTCCGATTGAAGAAGGCACGTTCACATTCAGCGTCATAGCCTCATTGCGTACATCGGCAGGAATCACAAGAGCTTCAAGGGACTTCACCATTACAGTTTATGATGAAGTTTCTGCGCTGAATATCATCACGTCCTCACTTCTCAATGGCACTGCAGGCTCGGAGTATTCACAGACGATTGAGACTGATGCACCGTCAGGCGTAAATGTGAGCTGGGATATTTCAGGTGCGCTTCCGGCTGGTTTGACATTCGCGGCTGGAACAATCTCAGGTACCACGACGGAAACAGGCAACTTCGCATTCACAGTACAGGCTATGCTTCGTACGAACTCTGGTCAAACGCTCACTGCAACGCGGACATTCACCCTCACGGTCATGGCAAGGTTCGCAATAACCACAGTGCAAAGCGACATTCCGTCGGGAAAAATCGGCAATGATTACTCCTTCACGCTCGCGGCCAATTCTGCCTCATCTCCCGCATGGTCAGTAATTGACGGCTCACTTCCGGCGGGGCTCACGCTTGGAAGAAGCACGGGGACAATCTCAGGTACACCGCTTGCATCAGGTGATTTCACGTTCACCGTTCAGGCCGTATCAGGAAGCAGTGTAGCCAGCAAAGACTTCACGCTAACGGTTGACGGTTCCATCACAATCGTAACAGGCGAAACTCTCCCATCGGCGCAGGAAGGTGAAGAATATTCCCAGACGCTAATGGCCGACGCTTCAGCAACGTGGAGCATTACAGCCGGGAAATTACCCACCGGCCTCGCTCTCAGCTCAACAGGCGAAATATCAGGTACACCATCGGAAACAGGCGCATTCTCGTTCACAGTCCTAGCAGTTTCTGGGACTTTGACGGCTCGGAAGGACTTCACTCTCAACGTAATCCCGGCACTCGTCATCACAACAGAGTCGCTAACATCGGGGCGCGAGGGAAGTGTTTATTCCGTAACTCTAACGGCTGAACCGTACTCATCATCGACGACATCGTGGTACAAAATCAGCGGAGACCTCCCCGCAGGCATGGCCTTGAACCAGTCAACAGGAACAATCTCAGGCACTCCTTCAGAGCATGGAACTTTCACGTTCAGGATAGCGGCAATTCGCGGGAATTTCAGCGCATATAGGGATTTCACGCTGACGGTTGAGGCGGTCTTGCAGATTACGACACCGGGGGCGCTTCCAGGTGCAGTATCAGGCGCGTCGTACTCCTACATTCTCATGACGAATGCGGCTGAGACGGACACAGTAACATGGTCGGCGGTGAGTGCGCTGCCTTCGGGGCTTTCGCTTGATGCTTCGACGGGCGAGATTTCGGGAATACCGTCTGAATACGGTACGTTTGCTTTCACGGTCAGGGCTGATTCTGGTTCTGCGTTCGACGTTAAGGACTTTTCCCTAACAGTAAGCTCCTCGTCGTCTCTCAGGATTACGACCAACACTCTTCCTTCCGGGACGCTCGGAACTCAGTACTCCTATACTCTCGCGGCTGGAAGTTCATCGGGGACGTTAGTGTGGCAGATTGTGAGCGGAGACCTTCCAGCAGGTTTAACCCTCAACAGGTCAACCGGAACAATCGCAGGAACTCCAACGCTTGCCGAGACTTTCACGTTCACGGTTGAAGCATCATCGGGGGGGCAGTCGGACAGAAAGTCATTCACCGTAACGATAAGCCCAGTCCTAATGATAACCACAGGCTCGCTACCATCGGGCAAGAAGGACACGGCATATTCCTACACCCTCGCGCTCAACACATCCGAGTCTGCTGACTGGTCGGTGATTTCAGGGACGCTCCCCGAAGGTTTGTCGCTTGACAGATCATCAGGCGAGATCTCAGGCATTCCGTCAAACGCAGGCGATTCGGTCTTCACGCTTCAGGCGGTTTCGGGAGGCCTAACGGCGAGCAAGAACTTCACACTCACTATAAGCCCCGTGATCTCTATAACGTCATCGTCCGATCTTCCAGCGGGGAAAGTGAACAGCCCTTACGTCTTCACACTTGCGGCTGATGCGGGGCATACGGTTTCATGGTCTGTGATTTCTGGCGCGCTTCCGCAGGGATTGACGCTTGGAACATCGACAGGCGTAATCTCTGGTACACCGTCAGCGGAAGGAAGGTTCACGTTCACTGTTCAGGTTGCTGAAGGTACGATAACGTCGCAAAAGTCTTTCACACTCGCCATCAATCCTGTGCTGAACATCTTGACGTCTTCGCCTCTTCCGAACGGGAAAATCAACACCCCCTACTCGCTCACGTTTGCGTCTGACAAAGCGTCCGCAGCATGGTCAATCACAAGCGGGGATTTACCGGGCGGCCTTGCATTAAGCTCCGGGACTATCTCAGGCACTCCAACTGAGGAAGGGACATTCACGTTCACGCTGAGGGCAGTGTATGAGGCTGCATCGTCAGACAAGGATTTCGTTCTCACGATCCGCCCGGCCATGAGCATCGTAACCGCTGAAACTCTCCCGTCAGCAAAAACGGGTCAGCAATATTCCTACACGCTGCAGACGGACGCAACTGGCCTCGTTCCGTCATGGGAGATAGTGAGCGGAGATTTCCCGGAAGGCCTCTCAATGGACAGAATGACGGGCACAATCTCAGGAACACCGTCAAGCGAGGGGACGTACTCATTCAACGTTCAGGCAAAAGCTGGGAGCATTACGGCGGTCAAGGAGTTCATGCTCACGGTTGAAGCGGCCATGAGCATAGTAACGTCATCAGTTCTTCCGTCAGCGAGCGTATCAGGGAATTACACGTTCACTCTCACTGTTGACGGAGGAAGGGCGGCATTATGGTACCTCGTCGGAGGCTCATTGCCCGGAGGTCTTACGCTCGACACAGCTACTGGCGTAATCTCCGGCTACACTCGTGCGGAAGGAACGTACAGCTTCACGGTTCAGGCAGTCTCGGGAGCTTTAACGGCGATAAAGGATTTCACTCTCTCCGTAGGGACTGAGATCATCATTGCCACGCCATCAGCTCTAAACTCAGGAAGCGCGGGTTCGTCATACTCGCAGACGTTCATGGTTAACGGCGGAATTTCGGCTGAATGGTCCGTGATAAGCGGTGATGTTCCTCAAGGCCTAACCCTAAACGCAAGGACAGGGACGCTCTCAGGTACTCCGGCACTTGCAGGGAGTTATGCCTTCACGGTTCAGGCGACATCAGGATATTCGTCAACGGTAAAAACGTTCACGCTCGATATTGCCCTAGTGATCTCGACATCGACATTGCCCAATGGGACGACAGGTGAGCGATACAGCCATGTACTCGAAGCAAAAGGAGCTGCCGCGAACACATTAACGTGGTCGATTTCGGCTGACAGGGTTATACCAAGCTCATCACAGGACGTTATGCCCTATGGTCTGACGCTTGCCCCCGACGGCGTAATCTCAGGAACTCCGCTTCAGGCTGGGACATTCACATTCACGGTATACGTTTCGGGCGACAATGGTCTCAAAGCCGACAAGATGGTACGTATAACGATAGATTCGCCGTCAGCAGTCCCAATAACGACAGTGAGCCTCCCGAACGGCAAGGTCAGCCAGGATTACCATGCTGAATTAGCGACGACTGAAACCGGCGTAACATGGAAGCACACAGCGGGCGTACTTCCTCCGGGATTGTCGCTGAGTGAGAGCGGGCTTATTTCCGGCGTTCCTACACAGGCAGGGGCATTTACGTTCACGGTAACGGCCTCGAAGGGTTCACAGGAAGGAACACGGCAACTCACCCTCACGATAGAGCCAGCTGACGAGAAGAAGCCTGAATCAGACGACAAGGGCATCACAACAAGCTCAGGCGGAGGCGGTGGTTGTAACTCCGGAGGTGGCTTGATTGGTCTGATGCTCGCGGGGATTACAGCTTTCAGGAAAAGTAACAAGAAGTAGAAAAAATTTTGCTCCCTCAATATCGGGGGAGCTTTATTTTTGCTATAATGTGTGAAAAACACAGCAAGCAGGTGAAAAATTTTGTCCCCCTCAAAAATGAAATCAGCGTTAATAGTAGCGGCTGTCATAATTTTAGCGGCCAATCCTTCATACAGCGTGGAAAGATTATCAGTCCGTCCGGGCGGTGTAGTCCTTGAGGGAGCGCGTTCGTACAGGGGAGCAGTTATGTCTGCCTACCAGAAGGCCTACGCGATGAACTTCGAGATATGGAAGCCTATGGATTTGCCCGCAGGATGGTACGCGACTTTTGACGGTTTCCCGGTCGCACAGATCGCCGAGAATCGCTGGGTATACGGTCAAATCGGCCTCGAAGGTGTCATAATGCCGACGAATATTCTCGTAGGCTCAGTAGTACCGTCAAGAGTTCCTGGACTAGCTCGAATAGCAGCGGTTTGGAGCTGGGGAAGGGACCTCAACAGCCCCGAATTTCTGCGAATCCGAGATTGCCGCGTAAACCGAATGGGCTGGCTTAACACCGAGTACGTCAACACCATAATCGCCTGGAACACTCACAAGCCCGGCGTTTACATATGGCTGGGCAACAGATGGGCAAGGTTTGAGCCTCGCTCGGGTGAATATACGTGGCAGATGATCAAGCGTTTAAGCCCGTACATAGCGATGGAGCTCCAGAAGAATCACGCTTGGACTACCGGCGGCGAGCCTCTTGAGATTGCTGACCTTGCGCGTCAATGGGGCTTGATATGGGGAGGCCGTGTAATCCTAGAAAGCCTCAGGACATACGGCCATGACGGCGGGAATGATGGTCAAACTTCAACGACAACCTCACTGAGCGATAATTCCGGCGGCTCAACCGAGAGCACTCCATCCGGCCCGCAGGAACCATCACGAAACGAAGGACAATGGGACGTTGACTAACGTTAGTAACCTCACGTCCAAAGACGGGGGCTTGAAAAAAGTCCTTGCTGACTAGCCGCAGCGTTAGCTACGTTACCTGCGAATGTATAGGTACCGGCGGACGTAAATCCTAATCTGCCGCTCTACGGTTTGTGGTTAAACAGTCCTGAGAGGTAGGGGCAGTGCTGCAAACATGTAAACCGCAGGATAACCTTGGCGAAGGATTATTACTCCAGCGGGCGGAGGTCTGGTCTTTTTTACCCGACATTAAAGCCCGCTCGCCTTAGGCGATACAACATAGAGAAAGGAGAGCGCACTTCCTTCCCGCAGCTAAAGTGGGAGTATACGTGCAAATTTTTGATGAAGAAAAAGAAGAAACCCAACATAGGAAGGCTCATTGATTTAGCGTTGTCCAGCAGCGGTGAGCAGGCAGTTTCATTCATTAACGAGATACTTGAGGTTATGCCTGAGAACACAGAGGCACTTCTGCTTTTGGCGGATAACACGGAAGATATTTCGGAGCGTGAGAAAATTCTCCTTCGTGCGTTGAAGTCTCTTGAGGAAGATAGGAATTATTACATTGACGATAAGGATTACCTTGTTTACGCGGCGAAGTTCCGTCTTTCTTACACGTATTTCATGGCCGGTAAGTTTGCAGACGCGCTTACAATATGTGAAGATGCCCTGAAGGTTGCCGACGATCCATACGAAGAGAGGAAGATGAAATCACTCTACTACCGAACGCTGATAGAGCTAAAGGAATGGCAGAAGATTCTAGCTCTCACGATGAGGGACGAGACTCATGACCTTTCATGGGGATATTCGCGTCTTATAGCGGCATGGATGACAGCACCGGGCAAGAACCAGAATGTATGCGCTCATATGTTCTGGGACGCACTGATTCTCGCGCCTGATGTGCCGTTCTACATGCTTGGGTATTACGCAGAGCCTGAGGAAGATGACGATGAGTATGATGATTTCGACTTTGCGATGATGTACTGCGATGCCATAGGGATTTCAGAGGAGCTTCAGCAATGGATTACGCGGGGGACGATAATTTTCGGGCTTTTGACGAACAGGTTTGACGAACGAGAGCGGGAGTATTTGCTTGATGTTCTTGACACGCTTGGAGGCTACGAGGAGTATGAGAGAATGAGCGGAATATTACTTGAGGTTGATGACGAGTCAGTGATTGAGGCACTGGCAGCTAATAAATGCCTATCGAATTAAAGGAGAGGAATATTGAGGAAAATATCACCAGACAAACTGAAGAAGACCAAATCACCAGCGACGTGGAAAATATCGACGACCAACGACATACATCTCGCAAAATCCCGGAAGCCAGAGCCGCTAATCGGTCAGCAGCGGGCATTTGAGGCAATGGAGTTTGGATTGAGGGTAGGTGAGAGGGGATACAACATTTTCGTCGTCGGACAGCCCGGAAGCGGACGGACTAGCTATGTTCTTGAACGATTGCAGAGCATCGGGGAAAATCTCCCGACACCCGATGACTGGCTGTATCTCTATAACTTCGCAAAGCCAAGTGAGCCTCTTGCAGTCTCTGTTTCAGCCGGAAAAGGAAAGAAGCTATCCGATGACCTTGACGAACTTTTGCAGGACTTGAAGACCGTGATTAGCCGGGCATTCGAGCAGAGCCAGTACGAGGAGACGAAGACGCGCCACATCAAGGAGTTTCAGGAGAAAGCGGGAGCGATCATGGACAAGCTCAAAGCCAGAGCCGAGCGTGAACATTTCAGCCTCAAGCGTACCCCTCAAGGCTTCGTGAATATCCCACTCGTAAAGGACAAGGACGAGGAAGGAAAGCCGATAGTCCGCGAGTTAAAGCCCGAAGAATACGAGGCACTAGACGCTGCCAAGCAGAAGAAGTATCAGGCCAAGAGCGAGAAGATTTCACAGCGAACGTTGTCGGGAATGCGCGAGATCCGGGACATGGAGAAGGCCCTGAAGGATACGCTGTCAAAACTCGACGCAGAGATGTGCCGGACTGCAATATCGCCGATAATGGAGGAGCTTCGCGGGAAGTACAGCGAGAATGAGGCGCTGCAGAAATGGTTTGACGCAATGACCGATGACATCATCGAGAATTTCGGAGCATTCGTTACGGCAGCAAGAGATGAGAATGCAGAAGTAGACTTCACGCGCTATCAGGCCAATCTCTTCGTGAGCAATGACCCCTCGAAAGGCGCGCCCGTAATCTGGGAGACAAGCCCGACGTATTACAATCTTTCTGGCCGTGTCGAATACGAGAGTCATCAAGGCTATCTTTACACGGACTTCCGGCGGATTTTGGCGGGGGCTTTCCACAAGGCTAACGGCGGATTTCTTGTCCTTGACGCTGAGAAGGTACTGATGAACTTCATGGCATGGGAAGCGATTAAACGTATTCTGAGGACAGGCGAGGCATCGATCGAGAATTTGGGCGAACAGTACGGCGCCTTGCCGGTCGCATCACTTCGGCCTTCAGCAATCCCGATGAATATCAAAATCATAATGACCGGAACGCCCTACATCTACGAGCTTCTTCAATATTATGATGCTGAGTTCGGAAAGATATTCAAGGTCAAGGCCAGCTTTGATTACGACATGCCTCGAACCGCTGAGAATGAGCGCAAGATGGCACGTTACATCGCTGAATACGTCAAGCGAAGAAATCTCAAGCCATTTGACGCTTCGGCACTCTCCGAGATTGTGGAGTGGTCAGGACGTGAGGCAGAGGATCAGAATTTGCTCTCGGTTGACACTGGGAGGCTTCGGGAATTGCTTACGGAGGCTAGCGCGTGGGCAAATAGTGAGACAGTAACGCGAACTGATGTAATCCGTGCTGTCGAACATCGAAACTACAGGCTCGGACTTTACCGTGAGAAATTGACGCGGGCATTCAAGGACGGAGTGATTCGTGTTGACACGGAGGGTTCAGAAGTCGGACAGATTAACGGACTTAGCGTGATAGATTTGGGAGATTACCGTTTCGGGCACCCGTCGAGAATCACAGCGAACGTATTCATGGGACAAGAGGGAGTCGTGAACATTGAGCGTGAAGTCAAAATGACAGGCCCAATCCACAACAAGGGATTGATGATACTGTCGAGCTATTTGGGACGGAAGTACGCTCAGGATATGCCGCTGAGTTTGTCGGCACACATAACGTTCGAGCAGAATTACTCAGGAATTGAGGGCGACAGCGCATCGTCGACAGAATTGTACTGCATACTCTCGGCACTCTCAGGGCTTCCGCTGAAACAGGGCATCGCTGTAACAGGAAGTGTTGACCAGTTTGGCAACGTCCAGCCAATCGGAGGAGTTAATGAGAAAATCGAAGGCTTCTACGAATATTGCAAGATTGCAGGGTTGACGGGCGAACAGGGAGTGATGATACCGGCATCGAACTTGCGGCACTTAATGTTGAGCGATGAGGTAATAGGCGCGGTGAAAGAGGGAAAGTTCTCGGTCTGGGCTGTGAATGACATTGATGAAGGTCTCGAAATCCTCACTGGTACATCCGCAGGTAAGCCGCGAAAAGACGGGTCATATAACGACAAGACAGTACACGGCTTGGTGAAGTCTCGGTTGAAGAAGATGCTCTCTGACGGAATGAGGCTAGAGAAGAAATTTTCACGAAGCCCGCGAAGAAAGTCAAAGAAGAAATCCCAGAAAGCTCCCGAAAATGGATAAAGTAACCGCGATACTTGACGCATTAGAATCGCAGTACCACAATGAAGAAAACCCGCCCGAACTCGGACACCCTGAGCCTTTGGACGGGTTAATCCTTACAATCTTATCCCAAAACACTAACGACAAGAACCGCGACCGAGCATTCGCCAACATGAAAACTCTCTATCCCACATGGCCGGACGTAATCCGCGCGGGTGCTTCACGTCTTGAGGAGGCAATAAGGACAGCGGGGCTTGCTCACACTAAGGCCGGAAGAATCATAACTGTGTTGGAGCGGGTACACTCAGATTTCGGGGAATACTCGATACTTGGGCTTGCGGGGCGTGAACGTGAATATGTGCGTGAATATCTGCGGGCATTGCCGGGCGTTGGCGCGAAGACAGTGGCATGTACGATGCTTTTCGACTTCAAGATTCCTGCGTTCCCTGTTGACACTCACATAACACGAATCTCACGTAGAACCGGAATTGCCCCTGCAAAGTCGTCGCCCGAAGAAATCTCACGAATGCTTGAAGGTATCGTTCCTGAAGCTCGGTGCTTGGGCGGACATGTCAATATGATTGCTCACGGTCGTGCGGTATGTCATTCACAGAGGCCGGAATGTGGGGGGTGTGTAATTTCTCACTTGTGCGATAAAATTTCACTGTAAGGAGGCGTATCAATAATGAAGAAAATGATAGTCATGCTTTCGATAGTGTTGCTAGTGTTGGCAACGGAGGGCTATGGGGCGGTCTCAGATGATGTGTATGTACGCAAGGATGTGTTTGAAGTGTACATGCAGAATATCAATGCAAAATTTGATATGATAATGGAGGAACTGAAAGAGCAGAGAAAAGTCATGACGGACTTGTCAAACCGAGTATCGGAACTTGCAGGACGTGTAGACGGGCTGGACAAGCGAATAGACGGACTGGACAAACGGATAGATGGAGTAAATGCTTCATTATCCGGACGGATAGATGACCTTCGGAATGGGATATATCTGTGGCTAGTAGCGATTGGCTTGGTGGTATCATGGCCGAAAGTGAAAGAGGTCGCGCAGAAATGGGGAAGGGTAACACCATCTATAACGCTTGATGACGTTCGTAGGCTGATAGAGGAGAATAACGCGAAATTGGCGGGGAAGCCTCAGGCATAAAAAGTAAAACACGTCTAACTCCGTTGTGTCAGAATGTATAATGTCCACATCTTGATTACAACGGAGGAACAATCATGAAACTCAAAGCTCTTGCCATACTCTCAGCAGTCATTCTCTTATGTCCGCAAAATCTTCAAGCGGCTGAAGAACATTACGACCCTCAGCACACAGTCCTTGCCCTCAACATGGCTGTCGTATCAATCCAGCGAATACTCAACACCAACGACCGCGCCGTCCTCGAAATGGAGTACCGCAACATCATCAACAACCTCAAGCTCGGAAGCATCGAGGCAGACCCCGAAATCATCGCCCTCTATCAAGAACTCATGAACACAATCAGCGGAAAGACACTCAGCATTGAGGCGGCCGGAAAGTTGCAGGCGAATTATGACCAGTGGGCGGAAAAGCACATCACTCAAAGCGTTTCGGGAGCATCAGGATTGATCCGCAATGTTCTTCAGGACGCAGGTAAAGACGCGGCAAAGGACGGTGTTGCAGGCTTCATGAAGGGCGGAATAACCCAAGCCGCAAGCAAAGGTCTTGCCGGGCTGTCAGTCGCGTTTCCACCCGCAGCAATCGTCGCCGTAACTGGTGCGGTCGCAGTCTCGTGCGTATCACAATATTACGCCTACCAGAACGCAAAACTCGACGCTGAGTTTCGTCAGGGTTTGGCACATGATATTCTCAGGATTGAGCAGGCTGAACACGAACGCTATAACCGTCTTCAGTCAAGGCTCCTCGATTCAGCGTGGCGATTGCTGAGGCAGTACAAGCTACCTGACGAATA
>JAFRSL010000209.1 GCA_017427625.1 Synergistaceae bacterium
ACGGAAGGAGTCAAATATTCATGCCCCTAAACGAAATTCTCTACAGAATACTAATTCAGGGCGGCTCGTACATGACGATATTACGCGGCCTAAATGCCACCGTCTACATCTCAGTGATGTCTATGATCTTCGGAACACTTCTAGGCGCGTTAGTGTGCCTTCTGAGAATGTCGGGCGTAAAAATCCTCAGCATTCCCGCAAAAATCTACATCGTCGTACTGAGAGGCTCGCCGGTCTTGATGCTCTTGATGCTCATGTACTACGGAATCTTCGCGCGAAGCCCACTCGAAGCAAGCACTATAGCTGTGATAACCTTCTCGCTGAACGTTGCCGCACATGTTGCCGAATTGCTCCGTGCTGCTCTAAGTGCAACGGACAAAGGTCAGGTTGAAGCCGCGAGGACGTTGGGATTCTCAGCGTTTCAAGCATTCAGACTCATCACTCTCCCTCAGGTCATAAGAATCGCAAAGCCCGTATATCAGTCAACCGTAGTCAACCTCATTCAATGGACGAGCGTTGTGGGCTACGTCTCAATCACTGACCTTACACGCGTAATCAACAACATAGCCTCGCGGACAATGCAGCCGATGATCACGATAATCATCGGAATGCTGATATACCTTGCGCTAGCGTACATAGTTCACGGAATATTCGCGCTGTCTGACCACTTTCAGCACAGAAAGGAAGCGTTATCATGAGCCTTATTGAAGTTCGCAATCTCTGCAAGTCATTCGGAAAATTGAGCGTCCTTAACGACGTGAGCCTTAACGTTGAAGAGGGCGAGAGAATCGCAATAATCGGAGGCTCTGGCTGCGGGAAAAGCGTTTTCCTTCGCTCGCTGGAATTGCTTGAACGTCCTGACAGCGGGCAGATATTCATTGACGGCGAGGAGATCACGGCCAGAGGTGCTGACGTTAACAGGATACGCCGAAAAATGGGCATGGTGTACCAGAAATTCTACCTCTTCTCGCACATGAACGTCATGGACAATCTATGCCTTGCCCCCGTAAAACTCGCTGGAATGTCCCGCAATGAAGCCGAAGCTCACGCTATGGAATGGCTCTCGAAGGTCGGACTTACATCGAAGGCTCACTCAATGCCCGACAAACTTTCAGGAGGTCAGCAGCAGAGAATCGCAATATGCCGAAGCCTCATGATGAAACCGAAAGTTCTGCTTTTCGACGAACCAACGAGCGCATTAGACCCCACGATGGTCGGTGAAGTTCTGGCGATGATAAGAATGCTGACGAAGCACAACATGACGATGATGATCGTTACGCACGAGATGAACTTTGCGCGTGAGGTTGCTGACAGGGTGCTTTTCTTTGCGGACAGGGGAATTTATGAGCAGGGGAAGCCGTCTGAGATATTCGACAATCCCAAAGGCGAGAAGACGATCGCGTTCATCAGGAAGCTAAAGTATTTCAGCTACGAGGTAAGGAGCAGGAACTTCGACCTTCTTGAGATGCAGGGAAAGATTCACGATTTCTCGGAGAAATATGGACTAAGCTCACGGCTCGCGTACAGGCTGGCATTGTGCTGTGAGGAGCTTGTTTACGAGATGATTTCGGGCTGTATTAGCGCAGCGGGCCGGACGGCCTATGGCGATGGCGGGAACGTTAATATTGATGCTGGGATTTCATACTCTGAGGCTGACGGAACCACGGTGATTGAAATTACGGCTGAGGGCAAAGAGTTCAACCCGTTCAACGCGGAGGACGATGACGATGTTCACTTGGGCGTTTCGATGCTCAGGAAGATAGCAAAGAACATAACGCATGAATATTTGGAGGGCGTTAACAGGATTGAGATAGTACTGTGAGAGAATGCAAGCCTCTCTCTGCGTGGGAGAGGCAAATGTTTCACGGGGATTTCTTCCTGCTCTTTGGAAGAACATCGGGACTCTCCTCGCGCCAAAGAATATTGAAACCGTATTCGTCGGTCTCCTTCCTTGCGCCGAGAAACTCAATCACAGAACGCCCGATACTGCGAAGATTGATGATCTGCGACTTGCTCAGTCCCGAAAAGTCCAACGCCTCAATAAGCGTCTCGTCATTCCCAGCGTAGGTTACTTCGGTTCTCTTTGAGCCGGGCGCAATAACATAAAGCGGAGCAATCCCAAGCCCTGCGAGCCTCGTACCATCATCGTCCTTCACGAACTCTGCGGAAAGTATCACGCTTCTCTCACGCGGCAAAGTCCTCTGGAACGACACGAAATTTCCAAGCGACCAAGCTACTGCCCTCACTTCATCGCTCTCTATCCTGACTTCAACGGGCTGAAGGACATGAGGGTGTGTGCCGACTATGAGGCTTGCACCGTTTGTGAACGCAGTATCAGCGGCCTTCTTCTGGTGAACGTTGGGGTTGTGGTGGTACTCGTTCCCCCAATGGAACAAGGCAATGATAACGTCAGGACTGAGGGACTTTGCTCGGGCCATGCTCTGCTCTATGTCGGCTTCGGAGATTACATTGAGGTGAACGTCTGAGGGTTTAGGCCACTCGTTGCTTCCGTAACTGTGATTGATGAATGCCACGCGAACCCCGTTGTTTTCGAGGAGTATTGCGTCGTTCGAGGGAATGTCGCCGACCCCCAAGCCTATCCACGCAATATCAGCACTGTCGAGGACTTCCGTTGTCCTCCGAGCACCTGAGGCTCCCCTGTCGAAGATGTGATTGTTCGCAAGACTGAGAAGGTCAACCTCCAAATCACCCGTGAGATTTTCTGTGAATACATCGGGCGTGTTGAAGAGAGGAAATCCCGCATACTTGAGCTTCTTTCCTGTTCCAGCGAATACAGTCTCAAGGTTGCCGACGAGGAATGCGTCCTTCAGCAATGGCTTGATCCTCCTGAATGACGGTGAGAAATCATATGTTCCGCCCTTGCGTTTTGCCGCGTCTAATTGCTGGTCGTGAACCATAATGTCGCCGATGAATATGAACCTCGCCCGCGTCTCTGCGTTCCCGCAACCGCAGAACATCATCAGCATCAAAACCGCACAGAGATTCTTCAACGTAATCACTCCTAGAATTTTTCCAGCATGATAACATATTATCGTGTATGGAGGTGTGAAGATATGGCGTTTACAGTTGATGAAATAAAGCGCACTGTTATTCCCAAAGCTAGAGCATATGGTATTAAGAGCGTGAGACTATTCGGGTCATATGCCAGAGGTGAAGCAAACGATTTCAGCGATGTCGATCTTCTCATAGACAGAGGGAAATTAGGCGGACTCGTTCAGTATTTCTCGTTCGTCAATGAACTTGAGGACGATTTTGGCTGTCATGTTGATGTCGTTACGAGCGGGATAAACGACAAAGAATTTCTTGACGGGATAATTCGGGAAGGAGTTTTGCTTTATGTCGCTGACTGAGAAAGACAAGATTGCTATCAGTTTGATGATTAAGTATTGCAACGATATTTCCATGCTGATGGAGAGATATGGCGGAGATTTTCAAAGGTACACGTCTGATATTTCATTTGAGTATTCCTGCGGCATGTGCCTGATACAAATCGGGGAGCTTGCGGGAAGGGTATCGGAGGAAACGATGAAGAGCAATCCTTCTGTTGCGTGGCGGGCAATAAGGGCAATGAGGAACATACACGCTCACGATTACGGCAGCATAGATTACTCAATAGTTTGGGATACGTTGAAGCATGATATACCAGACTTGAAGCAAAAACTCTCGAAGATACTTCAGGACGAATAGAATTTTCTAGCCATGATAACATATATCACTATCATAATATGACGAGGGAAAATTTTTATGAAACAACAATATAACTTCTGGTGGACTGTCGAACTCAGCGTACCCTGCGCCCTGCGAAACCGTCAGCACAACGAGGAACGCCTCAGCACAATAGCCGCACTCACCGACTCCATAGGCTCAGAGATTTTCACTGAACAGGACTTTTTCGGCAACGAGCTGTTATTCCTCCGCACAAGTTACAACGGCGAAACAGGGATCGACGAGATTATTCATCACATTCTCTTCATACTTGAGGACGCAAATTTTCTCGGCATTGACATAGCACGTTGCTACAGGGTCGACAATCAGGCATGGGACACCCAGCATTACGACGCATTCCCGCCCCTCCCAGTCGGAAAGGGACTCGTTGTAATGGCCCCTTGGCATGAGGACGACGAGATCCCCGCTGACCGTATGCCAATCTACATTTACCCCGCGAGCGCATTCGGAACTGGCTACCACGAAAGCACACAGATCGCGCTCTCGCTCCTTGAGGAAATCGTCAGGACAGGCGACACGATTCTTGATGTTGGGACGGGGACAGGGATACTTTTCATTACAGCTCTAAAACTCGGTGCTGGTAAGGCCATTGCCCGCGACATTGACCCCGACACACTCAGCGAGGCAAAGCGTAACATGAATCTCAACGGCATTAACCCGAAAGTCTGCGAGCTCTCAGAAGGCGACCTACTCAAAGGCTTCAAGGGTCAAGTCAACATACTCACAGCCAACATTCTGCTCAACCCGAATATCACACTCCTCCCCGACGTTAGAAGGACGCTCAAACCTAAGGGCTTTGCGATTTTCTCAGGAATGACGAGCATTGAGAGCCACATGTTCATATCGGTTATGGAGGCTTCGAGGCTTGAGATTGACCGCGAAATGAAGATCGGCGACTGGTGGGGCTGCAGAGCCGTTAAGTCATGGGGCTAATATACGTTCACGTCTTCGGGTGCAGGACGAGTCTCTGCGAGGGCGAGTACATTGCGGGCGAATTATTGTCGCTCGGCCACGAAATCACAGAAGACCTCAACCCTGACATATCATCAGCGGTAATCGTAACATGCTCTGTAACCGGTGAGGCTGACAGGAAGTGCCGGCAGATCGTCAGAAGAGTGCGAAAAGTTCTTGGCGATGACGGCATTCTTGCGGTATGCGGGTGCTGGTCTCAGGGGCTGGATGCTGAGAGCGCGAAGGATTTGGGGATTGACATTCTCGGAGGTTCAAGGGGGAAAAGCATCGTTCCTTCAGCCGTAGATTATGCCCTCAAAAATGGCCGGGACTTCACGGATATTAGGACGCATGACGTTTTCAGCCCCTCAGAATGGGAGGAGCTTCCCTTAACGTCAACTGTAATGCACTCGCGGGCGTTCGTCAAAATTCAAGACGGTTGTAACCACTTCTGCACTTACTGCGTAATCCCCTACCTCAGAGGAAGACCCGTAAGCAGGCCACCCGAGAACATAGTCTCAGAAATTCACAGGCTCGTCGAAAATGGCACAAAGGAAGTAATCTTCACTGGGATACACTTGGGGATTTACGGGCGAGACATTGGGACTTCACTTGCTGAGTTAGTGCGGAAGGTCTCAGGGATTGGCGGGTTGAAACGTTTCCGTCTTGGATCGCTTGAACCTTTCTGCCTTGACGACGATTTGATGAACGCGCTTGCTGAATGCGAGTCCTTCTGTCATCATTTACACTTGCCATTGCAGAGCGGGGACGACAATATTCTCGAAGCTATGAGAAGGGGATATAATGCTGAGGATTTCGTGAGTGTTTGTGAGAAGGCTAGGGCCGTAATCTCTCCTGACATTCACATTTCGAGCGATATTCTTGTGGGATTTCCGGGTGAGACTGATGAGGCTTTCAGGAATACTCTTGACGTTATGAGGGCTTCGGGATTTGGAAGAGTGCATGTCTTTCCGTACTCTGCGCGAAAAGGTACGTTAGCCGCAGAAATGGGCAATCAAGTACCGCAC
Source organism: Synergistaceae bacterium (assembly GCA_017427625.1). GTDB lineage: Bacteria > Synergistota > Synergistia > Synergistales > Aminobacteriaceae > JAFUXM01. The sequence goes on from JAFRSL010000209.1 coordinate 5,727, forward strand.
GCTGTAAAAGTTTCACGGACTTCTGAGGCAATATCATTAGGGCGTGAA
>JAFRSL010000021.1 GCA_017427625.1 Synergistaceae bacterium
CATCTTCTAATGAAGAAATCCCTTCCTCTTCAGAAATCTTCGACAATTCCACAAAGACACCCAAAATTCCCGGCTACGTAGACATGCTCGCGGTACAGGGCAATGACGCATTGGAAACACAAATTCCTCCGGCATACGAGACGGCATTCAGCGCGTTGCAGTCAAAGAAGAAAGGCGTAAGGCGAATACGCTTCCAAGACACGGACAATAACTCAGATGATGTAAGAGCGGCAGATTTTTCGGCAAAGGACGTTTCGGCAATCTTCCCGCGTTCGCTGGCTTCCGGCGAATGGGGCGATGAACTTACGTCAATGATTGCTGAGATTGAGACTGTGAGGAAGACCTTGCCAAAGTTCTACGAGACTTACTGCACTACTGAAACGGTAAGCGCATTGTCGGGGATTCTCGGCGAGATTGACGAGGCTGTTGGCAACGATGCTGATGTTGAGACTTTAGCGGAGCTGAAATCACGGCTTGAGGAGGCTGCCGGAAAGGTCGCGTTCAAGTATGACAGCAAGATAGCGCAGTTTTACGTCGCCACGAAGAAGAACGAGAGCGGAGACTCCTATGGCACGACTCTTACGAAGGCCATCGGGTATGTTCCGGCGCAGATGGTTGTTGTTGGGACTGACGGGAAAATCATGGCGCAGGATTTGTCTTGGTCTGGGCAGATTAAGGTCAGGGGAAATTCTACGTCAGGTTACGCAAAGAGGCCATATAACATGAAATTCTCGGAAAAAGTCAACCTTTTCAAATTCGGGAAATCAAAGAAGTGGTGTCTTCTTGCAGATTACCTTGACCCTACGTTGATGCGTAACAAGACAGCTCTCGACCTTGCGGAAATTCTCGGACTTGATACGGCAATGGCACATCAGCATGTTGAAGTATGGGTTGACGGGAATTATCGCGGAATGTACTTGCTCACAGAGAAAATCGAGGAGGACAAGAATAGGGTCAACATCAGTACGAAGAATGGAGATTTCCTCATTGAGACCGTTGTCGCGTCAGAGAATGAGGCAGGGAACATATACATCACTGTAGATTCAGGACAGAAATTCAGGCTTCGCGAACCAGAGCCTGAAACTGAAGAGGAAATATCAGAGGCAGTAACCAGAATCAAGGCAGAGATTGACGGTTTTGAGAGCGTAATCGCTTCAGGAGAATGGGATAGGATAGCAGAAAGCCTAGATGTCGATTCCTTCGTGTCGTATTACATTCTCAACGAGTACATGAGGACATACGACATAGGCTGGCCTAAATCCGTATACTTCCACTGCAAGGACGGGAAATATCGCGCCGGACCCGGCTGGGATTTTGACTTTTCCAGCGGCAATACAAGCGGAGGTACCACAGCTGAAGGTCTATTCATGGACAACAAGATATACTACAAGTACTTGGTCAAACACACAGAGTTTCAGCTCAAAGTGTCAGAAAAACTCTCATCAATATCATCTTCACTTGCCCTACTGAGCGGAAATGCTAATGCTGAAGCCGATTTTTACGCAGAAGCAATCGAGAGGAATAATGCTGTATGGACAATATCATCAACAACTCGTTCTGGCTTTACCAAAAAGCTCGACGCAACATACGCTGAAAACTTATCCTTCCTCACTAACTGGCTGTCTACCCGTTACGACTGGATGACCGACTACTTCCTCGCGCGAACCTACATATCCTCCGAAACATTCCCAGACTCAGCCCTCCGCGAGTACGTCAAGACATTCGACACCGACAACGATTCATTCCTCAGCACAGCCGAGAAGTCCGCCGTAACCTCAATCAACCTCAGCGGACACAGCCTCACCTCCCTCAACCTCGCAGGCCTCGAAGTCTTCACACAGCTCGTCAGCCTCGATGTAACTGGCAATCCCGGACTAACGTGGCTCAACACCGCGAAATTCCCAAATCTCAACGTCGAATATGATGACGGACTCACGCTCATTTACGCGCTCCCGAGATTCTCAGGGCATTCACTCGTCCTCAGCGGCCAGATTGGAGTCGACTTCTACGTCGAGATTCCAGACGGCACAGACACGAGAGGAGCTTACGCGGAGTTCACCATCAACGGAAAGACCGGGAACCCGGCCATGTTGAGCAACGCCGAGCATCAGGGCGGGAATGAGTACATGTTCACGTGCTACATCAACTCAATCCAAATGGCTGAGTCAATCACAGCAACGTTCCATTACGGCAGCGATGAGACCATCACGGAGGAATACAGGGCGAAGGATTACCTCGACGCGGCTCTTGGCGGTGAAGGATATTCCGATGAGCTTGTGAATCTCGTGAAGGCCATCAAGGACTTCGGGCATTACGTCCAGCCCCCTCTCGCTCACAATAACGGCTGGGAAATCGGCGTTGACTATGCTGAAATGGACTGCGCTGACCCGGAAATTGACGCTGACAGCGCGGACGTTAAGGGGAAACTTTCGGACTTCGCAATCGTCGACGAATCGAAAGGTTCAGGGATTAAGCTGGTCGAAATGGATCTTGAGCTTAATTCTGAGACCACAATCAATGTCTACCTGAATGTCTCGGCGGATTACTCAGGAAGTGTGAGCGCATATCTTGGCGAGAGCACCGAGAACATGGCCGTTAAACAGAACGACGGCACATACCGGATCACAATCAGCGGAATTTCAGCGCACATGCTCGGCGATGTGTACACGATTCACGTTGACGCAGGCGGGGAATTTGACATTGAGGTCTCGGCTCTCTCGTATGCAAACGCGGTCATGAACTCCAAGAGAGCTGATGATGAGCTGAAGAAGGCTGTGATTGCTCTGTACAAGTACTACGATGCAACAATGGAGTACAGGAAGAGCAAGCCTGAAGAGTACGGCAATAATTGAAGAAGGGAGTGAGGTTCATGGAGCAGAAAACGGAGGAGAAAAAGGAATACAAGGGGCTCGAAATCGAGATCATCGACTACGAGTACGAGGACGTAATTACGGTCAGCGGTCTTCCAACAACACTGCCGAAGATTCCGACAAGCAACACAAGCAGTTGGTTCTAGCGTGTAATGCTACGCAGGGTGGATGATTTTGTGTTCACCCTGTCATCCTTTCACCGCCGAAGATTTCCCCCGCAATCCTAATCATCTCACGTTCAGGCTCCCCGATATACGCGCCCTTCCGCCAGAATGCCCTGACTTCCCACGTTACAGGCTCATCACCGAGCGAGAAGATTTCAGCTTCATCGCCAGCACCTGCCATTTCTGCCGTTAGCTGAGGGATAATCGTTACGCCCATTCCAGCGGCAGCCATTCGGTAACACGTTATGTTGCTCGAAAACTCCATAGCGACCTCCGGCTTTATGCCATGCTCACGAAAATACTTGTCGCAGAATGACCTGATTGCATGTTCACGGAAAAGCAGGAAGAACCTCATTCCTCCCAATGCTTCAGGGATTATTGCTCTCCGATTGGGCGTCAGGGATTCGGGCGGGATTGTTCCGGCTCTTGCGGCGAGTACAAGCTCTTCGGTGTAGATCAGGCTGCTCGTGAAATTTTGGGCATCGTCCGGCCATGTGTCGGGTAATATCATTATGTCGATCCTTCCGTCTCGCAATGCCTCGCGCAATTTCTGACCGCTCTCCGTGAAAATCTCCGTCTCAATTCCCGGATACTTCGCTATGAACGGCGGCAGCAATTTCGGCATCATGAATGAAGCACGGTCTCTCGATGTTCCGATTCTTAAACGTCCGGCCATGTGATTGGTGATGTCCCGGATTTCACGGCGTAAGTTCTCATGTTCAAGAAGGATTCTTTTTGCTGACTGAACATAACATTCCCCTGCGTATGTGAGTGATATGGGAGTTGTTGAACGGTCGAAAATCTTTGCGCCAAGTTCCTCCTCTACGTCATGAATATACCTGCTCAATGCCGGCTGTGAAATGTGAAGCTCATTCGCCGCCCCCGTAACACTCCTAAGTTCCGCAACCTTAAGAATATATTTCAGTTCTCTCAAATTCATCGCCATAACAAAAATCACATGCCTATCATGAAGATAATAATATTTTACACATTATGATGTTATGCGTAAAATGATGAGCAATTCCAAAGAACAGAAATTTACAAGGGGAGATTGGTGAAATGAACCTTACAAGAAAAATTTTATCCTCGCACCTCGCAAAACCATCAGACATGAAAGCAGGCAGCGAGATTTTCATCAAAGTTGACCACACTTTGACACACGACATCAATGCCGTAATGACATACCTTGCGTTTGAGGCCGTCGGACTTCCGCGAACTCAGGTCGAACTCAGCGTGAGCTATCTCGATCACAACTTGCTATACCTCGACCATAAGACCCCCGATGACCACATCTATCTTCAGTCGGCGGCGAAGAAGTACGGTGTTTACGTCTCGCGTCCTGGAAACGGAATCTGCCATGCCGTCCACGTTGCAAGGTTCGGGAAGCCCGGAAAGCTCAGCATGGGCGGAGATAGCCACACTCCACACGGCGGTGCTATAGGAATGCTCTGTATCGGCGTCGGAGGAATGGACGTTGCTACAGCCATGACGGGAGTACCAATGCGCCTGAAGATGCCCGAAGTCGTGAATGTCAGACTTACAGGAAAACTCAAACCTGGCTGCAACGCTAAGGACGTAATCCTCGAAATGCTGCGCCGCGTAACCAACAAGGGCGGTCTCGGAAAGGTCTACGAGTACACCGGCGAAGGCGCGGAAAGCCTCGAAGTCCCTGAACGTGCAACGATCGCAAACATGGGTGCTGAAATGGGCGCAACAACCTCCATTTTCCCAAGCGATGAGAACGTCCGAAAGTTCCTCAAAGCTCAGGACCGCGAGAATGACTATATCCCCCTCGCTCCTGATGACGACTCCGAATATGACAGCGTGATTGATATTGACCTCTCGAAACTTGAGCCGTTATGCGCCTGCCCTCATCAGCCCGACAATGTGAAGCCATTGAGTGAAGTCGAGAAGCGAAATGTTCAGCAGGTATTCATAGGGAGCTGCACGAACGCTAGCTATTCCGACATTGCGAAGGCAGCACTAGTCATGAAAGGCCGGAAAGTCGCAGAAAACGTGAGCTGCACATGCGCCGTAAGCACGAAGTCAATATACACTCAGTTGCTTCGAGACGGCTACATCGAGATGATGCTTGACGCTGGAGTGAGATTCTTGGAGCTTGCCTGCGGGCCGTGCTGTGCGATTGGTCAGTCCCCAGCAACAAAAGGTGTCGCAGTACGTACAACTAACCGAAATTTCAAGGGACGTTCAGGAAACCCAAACGCTGAAGTCTATTTAGTCAGCCCGGAGTCAGCAGCGGCAACGGCAGTAACAGGGACATTCGCGAGCGCAAGGGACGTTCTTGGTGATGATGTGAAAATTCTTGCTGACATTCGAGAGCCTGAAGCATACCCGATCAGCGACAGCCTCATTATTGAGCCGTTGACACCGGAAGAAGCCACAAAGGTCGAAGTCGTAAAAGGCCCGAACATCGCGTACCTTCCAGTCCCGGAAGCACCAGAGGAGAATCTAACCGCGAAAATCAGCCTCAAAGCCGGCGATAACGTTTCAACCGACGACATTACCCCAGCAAGCGCAGAGTTCAGCTCAATGCGGTCGAATATCCCGCTCATGAGCAAGTATTGCTTCCACCGCTATGACCCGGATTTTGCCGAACGCGCAAAGAATTTGGGGAAGAGCATCATCGTTGGCGGGGAGAATTACGGTCAGGGTTCATCAAGAGAACACGCCGCAATCAACCCCATGTTCTTGGGAGTTAAGTGCGTAATCGCTAAGAACATTGCAAGAATCCACAAGGGCAACCTCGTCAATCATGGGATCGTCCCGATGTTGTTCGAGAATCCTGCGGACTATGAGAGGCTTGAACAGGGCGACACTCTGGAAATTGCGGGCTTCCCGGAGCAGTTGAAGGCCGGACGTGTAAAGGTTGTTGACAAGGACAAGGGCTTCGAGTTCTGGGCAAAACCTGACATGACAGACTCAGAAGTTGAGATTTCGCCTGACGGCGGACAGTTGAGGCATTTGCGGAAACAGCTCGAGGAAATGGGAATCATCACGAAAGGAGAATAACAAAATGATAGCATACGTAGGTTGCAGGACAACGGAACACCGAAATGCACGCGGAAAAGGAATCAGGGCGTTCAGGATTGACGGCAATGGGGAATGGCACGAGTTCCAGACTCTCAAGACACCCGAAGAGAATTCATCGTATCAGGCACTCGATCACGCGGGGAAATTCCTCTACTCTGTTCACGGGGACTTCACGAAAGTTTCAAGCTACCGTGTCAAGGAAGATTACACCCTCGAACTGATGAACGTTCTTGAACTTGGGCCGACCGGTCAGAATCCTGTCTTCATAGTCCCGGACAAGAGCAACAAATTCATGATTGTGGCATCGCTTCAGGGCGGTACAGTCCACGTTATACGCCGAAACGACGACGGAACACACG
>JAFRSL010000210.1 GCA_017427625.1 Synergistaceae bacterium
ACGATGTCGATTACCATCACACGACGGAGGACGTTGGGATATGCTTGGGACTAGCGTTCCGTGAGGCACTTGGAGCGAAGAAGGGGATCAATCGCTACGGCAACATGATTCTCCCGATGGACGAGGCACTTGTGATGACGGCTGTGGATTTTTCGGGACGTGCGTTCTTGGGCTGGGAGGTTGAGATTCCGACGCAGAAGGTTGGGAATTTCGACACGGAGCTTGCGGAAGAATTTTGGCGGGCGTTCGCTGGGAACTCGCTATGTACTCTGCATTTCAGACAGCTTTCGGGGAAAAACTCGCACCACATAATAGAATGCGCTTTCAAGTCAGCGGCAAGAAGCATATCGCAGGCAGTTAGAGTTAATCCCGAATTGGGGGACGAAGTTCCGTCAACAAAGGGGGTGATATGAGTGAAAAAATCATCTCCGCAAGTTCGCCAGCCTCACAGCCGAGGCACTAATAAATTATGAAAGAAGGTTTGTTTTGACATGAAATATATAGTGCTTATGGTAGTTTCTCTGGCATTTCTTGCCGGTGGGTGCGGAGAAAGCAGCAGCATCTATTCATCTCTGGACAGCTCACTTGACAATATGATCGGTGAAGGTGATTTGCAAGTACCTGGACTGGGCGTGATAGTCTTCAAGGACGGGAGCATAGTCTACGAACACTTTGCAGGTCTCAGGAACGTTGCGAAGAATTTTACTATCGACAGAAACACCCGGCTGCGTGTTGCCTCAGTCTCAAAAATGTTCACAGTCTTCGGGATAATGCAGCTTGTCGAGGCTGGAAAGATTGACCTTGACGAAGACATCAGCAGGTACTTGGGATTTGAGCTGAAGAATCCTAATTTCCCTGACGAGAAAATCACCGTCAGAATGCTTGCAAGCCACACATCAACATTACGGGACGGTGAGAGCTATTCGTTATCGCCGGGTTACTCGATTGAGGAGTTCTTCAAGCCCGGCGGCATCAAATACGAAAGCGGCGGTCATTTCGCAAAGGAAGACAAGACCTTCTTCACGTACTGCAACTTGAATTATGGCGTACTCGGCACAATCATTGAGCGTGTATCAGGTGAACGCTTCGACGTTTACCTGAAGAACCATGTCCTCAAGCCTATGGGAATAAACGCTGATTATGTTGTGGGAAATCTCTCGTCTGAGAACTTCAGGAATCTCGGCACTATCTACAGAAAAGAAAATGGTCAATGGACAGCGCAGGCTGACAGTTACGAGGAGCAGCCCCCGCGCGATACAGTCTTGGGAGAAAGCCTGAACGGTTACGAGATTGGAACGAACGCTACAGCATTTTCACCGCAGGGTGGACTGAGAATCTCTTTTGCCGAACTTGGAAACTGCCTCGAAATGATGATGAACGGCGGGAACTTCAGAGGAACAAAGATTGTCCGTGAAGACTTGTTCCGCGAGATGTGCCGCCCCCAATGGATATATGACCCAGCATCAGTCAACGGAGACCCATACGATGTAATGCTCATTTACTGCTTAGGCCTCTACCAGATTGACGGGGCAAGCGAGGCCAGGCTCTGCGAGAAACACGACATTGACCTCATCGGGCACAGCGGTGAGGCTTACGGGCTTGTTTCAGGAGTCTATTTCAGGCCGGGAATGAAGGACGGCGTTATCTTCATGGTGAACGGAACAGGTGTTGATGATGAACGTAGTCATGGAAGGTTCAGCAACAGCTTCATATGGGAAGAGGAAATCATGAACCCGATATGTGAGGCTTTCTTTGCGGGTAAATAGGATTCAAGATGTTCATGCTTGCAGCTGAGGAGATGAATTTCTCGTGGGCTGCTGAAAGAGCATTTTCCAGAGCATTGTAGGACGCTTGTCTTGAATGCTGCTGTGTAAACGAGGAACAAATACCTCAATTATGAGACACGTGAAAATTGCTCTCTGCATTATAATTAGCTGCGAAATTAAAAACGGAGAGTGAGAAATACAATGAGTAAAGTTGATGTTCCGTACAAAATATATCTTGACGAGAAAGACATTCCATCATCGTGGTACAACGTCCGTGCCGACATGAAGAACAAGCCCGCGCCCCTCATTCACCCCGCGACGCTGAAGCCTCTTTCGTTCGAGGAGATGAGGCCGATATTCTGCGACGAGCTTATCCGTCAGGAGCTTGACGACACGACCCCTTACATTCGCATTCCTAACGAGATACAGAACTTCTACAAGATGTACCGTCCCTCGCCTCTTGTTCATGCGGTCTACCTTGAGGAGTTACTGGGTACACCGGCGCATATATTCTACAAGTTCGAGGGGAATAACACGTCAGGTTCCCACAAGCTCAACTCAGCAATCGCTCAGGCATATTACGCGAAGAAGCAGGGTCTCAAGGGCGTAACCACCGAGACAGGCGCAGGACAGTGGGGAACGGCATTAGCTATGGCGTGTTCATTCTTCCAGCTTGAGTGTAGGGTCTACATGGTGAAAGTCTCATACGAGCAAAAGCCTTTCCGCCGTGAAGTAATGAGGACATACGGCGCAAGCGTTACGCCCTCCCCGTCAATGGACACGAAGATAGGCCGCAAAATCAACGCTGACCACCCCAACACTACAGGCTCTCTCGGCTGTGCAATCTCTGAGGCTGTCGAAGTCGCAACGTCAACAGAGGGTTATCGCTATGTTCTCGGAAGCGTCCTGAATCAGGTACTTCTTCACCAGTCTGTGATAGGGCTTGAGACTAAAGCAGCCTGCGAGAAGTACGGCATCAAACCCGACATCATCATTGGCTGTGCAGGAGGCGGCTCGAACTTGGGCGGTTTAATCTCCCCGTTCATGGGCGAAAAGCTGAGGGGCGAGGCTGATTACCAGTTCATAGCGGTTGAACCTGCGAGCTGCCCGAGCTTCACACGCGGAAAATTCGCGTATGACTTCTGCGACACCGGAAAGGTCTGCCCGATGGCGAAGATGTACACACTCGG
>JAFRSL010000211.1 GCA_017427625.1 Synergistaceae bacterium
AAACCGTTCATCTGCTCACCAGTCGTTGGAACTACAAGCGTAAAGCACGTTGAGGAAGCAGCTTCGGCGGTTGACATTACTCTGACCTCTGACGAGATTGCTGCCCTCGAAGCCCCGTACGTCGCGCACACTAAGCAGCACGCATTCTAGCCATGAGCGTATTCGATGACCTCCGTAACGGTGTAGCCTACGACATCAGAGACCCCGAATATCTCAGCGAGGCTCACGGGGAAATGAAGCGTTGCCGCCATCTCTGCTGGAAGATTAACCAGACTGACCCCGATGACAGAGACAGCATAATCACCCTTGAGCGCGAGTTGTTCTGCGGGAATCTCCCCGAAGGTTCGTTCCTTACACCGCCGTTTCAGATTGATATAGCCTGCCGAATGATGCTCGGTAAAAACGTGTTCGCCAATCATGGCCTCACCGCAATGTCGATCGGCACGATAATCGTTGAGGACGGAGTTATGTTCGGGCCAGAGGTCGGACTCTTCACAGTCAACCATGAGCCTCACAACATCCGCGTTATAATGACGAAGGAAATCCACATCAAACGTAACGCATGGATAGGCGCAAGGGTCAACATTCTTCCCGGCGTTACAATCGGTGAGAATGCAATCGTAGGGACTGGCTCGGTAGTTACGCATGACGTTCCGGATAACTGCGTGGCTGTTGGAGTTCCGGCAAAAATTGTTAAGGAAGTGTGAGAAATGTCGAAAGATGTAGCTGTACTTTTGGGAACTGGCTCAATAGGTCAGGCAATAATACGAAGAGTAGGCGCAGGAAAGCACATAGTCCTCGCTGACTTGAAGAAGGAAAACGCTGACAAGGCCGCAAAGATTCTTGAGGACGCAGGGTTCGAGGCAAGCACGATCGCTGTAAATCTCGGCTCTAAAGATGACATCCTGGCCCTCGTTGAACACGCTCAAAAATTCGGGGCCGTCAAAAACCTCGTCAACGCCGCAGGAGTCTCACCGTCTCAAGCATCGGTGAAGGACATTCTTAGGGTTGACCTTTACGGTACGGCGGTGCTTCTTGAGGAGTTCGGGAAGATTATTGCTGACGGAGGGTCTGGAGTTGTGATTTCGTCGCAGTCAGGGCACAGATTAGGAGCATTGACGGAAGATGAGAACGAGAAGCTTGCAACTTCGCCGGTTGAGGAGCTGATGTCGCTGCCGTTCATCGAGGCTATAACTGACACTCTCAAAGCCTATCAGTACTCGAAGCGATGCAACGTCCTCCGCGTAATGTATGAGGCAACACGTTGGGGAAAGCGCGGTGCAACCATTAACTCAATAAGTCCGGGAATCATCATCACTCCCCTCGCTAATGACGAGCTTCACGGCCCGCGAGGTGAAGGTTACAGAAAGATGCTGAGTCTTTGCCCGGCAGGAAGAGCTGGAACTCCCGATGAGGTTGGGGATTTGGCAGAGTTCCTCATGAGCAGTCGTGGAAAATGGATCAGTGGGGCTGACTTCCTGATTGACGGCGGTACTACTGCGTCATACTGGTATGGAGATTTGCAGTATCTCAAGGCAACACATTAAGACAATTGTCCCCCTTCACGTTTAATGAGGGGGGATTTTTCTGTCTTAATACTCTGGGTCAGCATCTGGACTCTTCAGGAGGATTACACGCTCACCGTTCCCGATTAGGTTATACTGTTCACGCGCCAAATGTTCAACGCCTTCCTGCGTCTTGTAGAACTCAACCTTCTCCTTGTAGTCCCGCACTGAATCTCGCTTCTCCTTCAGGACAGCCTCACTCTTCACAATCTGCTCACGAATCTCCGCTATCCTGTCAAGCTCAAACCGGTAATAGCTCCACGTTATCGCCAATCCGAGAAGAGCAAGCGCAAACAGTAATATCTGCCTTAGAGATGGCATCTCACATTCTCTCAGGGGCCGTTACCCCAAGAAGCCCCAAGCACGTCGAAATCACTATCTTCGTAGCCCTCACAAGGTTAATCCTTCCGTCCCTTATGCCCTCGTCATTCTCGCCAGCTATCCTATTAGTGTTGTAGAACGAGTGGAATATTCCTGCGAGATTGAGAACGTAACCCGTCAGAACTTGAGGTGCTAATCCCTCTGAGGCCTCACGTACTGCTTCAGGCCACCTCGATAATGCGTCGGCTAATTCACGAGCGTCCTTGTCGGCAAAAATCTCTGATGGGATACTGTCGGGTGAAAGGCCGTCGATGTTTCCGCCACGACTTGCGTATTCGCGGAGGATTCCGGAGATTCTTGCGTGTGCGTACTGGACGTAATACACGGGGTTCTCGCTTCCCTCTTTCTTTGCGAGGTCAAGATCGAAGTCAAGCTGTGAGTCGCTCCTTCGTGTCAAGAAGAAGAATCTTGCCGCATCAACTCCTGCCTCGTCAAGAACTTCACTCAGCGTGATGAACTCCCCGGCTCTTGTCGACATCGTTACGACTTTACCGTCCCTCAGCAAATTCACCAACTGTATCAGAAGCACAATGAAGTCATCAGGATTCTTCCCCATTGCCTTGACTGCTGCCTTCATTCTCGCAATGTAACCGTGATGGTCAGCACCCCAAACGTCAATTACTCGCTCAAAGTTTCGGGTTATGAATTTGTCGCGGTGATATGCAATGTCTGAGGCGTAGTATGTGGGGATACCGTTCGCCCGGATCAGCACCCTGTCCTTGTCGTCGCCTATTGTGTCCTCAGTCCTGAACCACAAAGCACCGTCCTGTTCATATGCGTAGCCGGAGGATTTCAGCTCGTTCATTGCGGAGTTCACGAGGTTGTTGGCGTGGAGGTAGCCCTCCGGGAAAAATTTGTCGAAGCTCACTCGGAATCTCTCCAGGTCATCGCGGATTCCGGCCATGATTTTGTCGGCAGCGTACTTCTTGAAGTATTCCAGGCTCTCGTCAAGCGGAACGTTCAGGAACTTGTCGCCCTCTGCATCGATTATCTCCCTCGCTATGTCGTAGAGATACGCACCCTTGTAGCCGTTTTCGGGGAATTCAATCTCTTTCCCGAGTAGCTCAAAGTATCGCGCCTGTGTCGACTTCCCCAAGTTCGTAATCTGCAATCCTGAGTCGTTCACATAGTATTCCCTCTGAACGTCCCAGCCCGTGAACTTCAGAATCCTCGCAACTGTATCACCAACAGCTGCCCCCCGTCCATGACCTATGTGCAACGGCCCCGTAGGATTCGCGCTGACAAACTCAACCTGAACACGCCTGTTATTGCCGAGATTTACTCCGCCGTATGATTCGCCTTGTCTCAGAATATCGCTCACTGCATCAGCGTAGAATTTCCCCGACAGAAACACATTCACGAAGCCAGGACCAGCAATCTCAGCTTTCTCGATAACGTCTGACTTCAATCCGTCAATGATTCTTTGTGCAACCTCGCGGGGATTGGCCTTGAGTTTCTTGGCTAGCCTCATCGCTACGTTTGCCGCACGGTCGCCCTGCCCTTCATGCTTGGGACGCTCAAATTCCGCCGGAACATCGTCAACTCCCAGTGCCTTGACCGCAAAATTCAGCGCGTCATTTAATCCCCTTACCGCTCTATTCTCACCTGTCATCAAAAATCCGCCTCTATCTTATCGGTATGTGCTTTGACGAGAAAATCCGCCAATTCTCCAAGCATCGCCTTAGCAATGACATGTTACCAGATGATACGCTCGACATGTTAAGCTCGAAACGTGAGTCCGCTATCAGCCTGTGCCTCCTGTTCTGGTAGCTGTCGCTGTAATTTATCCTGTCAGGATTCTTCCCTGTCTTCCCGGAAATCAGTGCCTCACTCGCATTCTTCGGGAACGAGAGCGTTATGTTCTGGTCGACAATAAACGGGAACTTTACCTCAACTGGTGGCTCAAATACTCCCAGCTTCCTCATGAATATCGGCTCGAAAAACGGAAGTATCGCCAATATCCCGCGTCCTGTCCCGCCAATTCCAGGCTTGTTGTCGATTGTGAATGCTATCTCAGGCACTCCCTTCACCGTCCTGTACTTAACGTCCTTGCAGTTCGTCAGTCCTGGAAATAGTGAGAGAACCGCTCCCCTTGCCGCACCGTCTGTCGGGTTGTTGCCAACTAGAAACGCACGCCATGAACCGCGAAGTATCAGCCTCACTGTACCGTTCATTATACCTTGTTCAGTGAGATGCAAATCCATTACCGCGCTCAATCGGTTGTCGCTCGACTTTGACGATGGTATACGGCGTGAGAAGAGATTTCCCTCACCGTTGACGCTGAATATCTTTGAGCCTCCTAGCAATTCAGGCTCATTCATGTCATGGAACGTTACCCCCTTCACACCTTGAACATCAAGAACTGGATTCGTGAACATGGCCGCGCACATCGGCGTCCTGTCGTCAGGCTCAAATGGCAGTCTCCATGAAAGCGACGCATTAACCTTCTGCGACGATAGCCACGTTTTCGCAAGGAGGATTTTCTCACGCTTCGTCCATGATCCTGATGACGGGATTCGTCGGGGTGTTCCTTCCGAGAGATTTATTTCGGGCTGGGACATTAGCCACTCAACGAGCTTCTGAGTCCCCGCATCGTTCGATCGTTTGAATGATGACAGAGCATCGGATGGCGCGGAAATGTTCCCAACGTTCTCAGCTTCCTTCAGCAAACCCTGAAGCCCCGTATTCCCCTGCTTCGTGCTGAATGACACTCCTGCCCTCTCAATCCTCGCAAGCTCTGAAGCGTCATTGTAAGGGTCAACGTTTATTTGACGCCATTTGTAGACCGTCTCATTACCCAAATCTTCCGTCGATGGTGATACAGCGTTCGGAAATGTTCGGTATGACAATTTCTGTGGCGAATGAATCTCCGTTACTGCCTCCCATACCCTCAAATCCTCCTGAAACCATGACAATCCCTCAATGTTCAGAACATCAGGAAGCGTCTCACGCCATTTAACAGCAATGATGAAGGTGTCCGGCAAGCCCATGAATCTCACGGCCTTAACTCCAGCCGACATGTCATCTTCGGGTGAAACGTTGCTGAATTTTGCCAAGCTGTTGAAGTCGTAAACGCTCGCTTCGAGAATCTCTGTGCTTCCTTTTGCGGGGGTCTGAATGTTCCACGTCAGCCACTTCCCAGAAAGACCACGACGTCCTAGTATCACATAGAGCCTAGTTATGTCCATTCCGCCGGATTCTGAGCGGGTGTAGGTTACGTTCTTCAGCCAGATTATACCGGCAGCTTCAGGGTAGGTGTTGAAGTCGGGGTTCATCTGCTTCATTCGGGAGAGATCGTAGCCGGCTGTCTCAGTCTCAACAAATACTCCAGTCCCCGTGTAATTCGGAAGCACTTTACCCATGTTGAGGTCGTCGATTTTGGGCATTCTCAGGCTCGAGCTGTCCATAAGGTCATCAGCATAGCAGGCCGGCAACATTGCCGCAAAAACTGCAATCGTCAGCAAAAATTTCCGTCTCAAAAATCACAGCCCCCTTCCATGACAATACTTGTACTTCTTCCCTGAACCGCATGGGCATGGATCGTTTCGCCCGACTTTTGCGGCCTTCTTCACTGGTTCACGAGGTGCGTCTGAGCCTGACATCTGGAAATCGCGCTTCTCCATCGTCATTTGGCGTTCTCTTCTGGACTCACTGAGGACCCTGACCCTGAATATCTGCTCGGTGAATGTGTCCTTAACCCTGTCCATCATCTCGGTGAAGAGGTTGTAGCTCTCGAACTGGTACTCAATCAGCGGGTCTTTCTGGCCGATTGCACGGAGGCCGATTCCGCGTCTAAGCTCGTCCATTGATGTGAGGTGTTCGCGCCACGCTGAGTCGAGAGTCTCAAGGAGTATGTAGCGTGTGATTGAGCCGGCAATGTTCGCTCCATCATGCTGTGAGTTGAGTTCGGTGATTTTTGCGTCGAAGCGTGATTTTACGCCGTCAAGGATTTCGTCTCTCATTCCTTCCATGTCGAGGCGTGTATCAATCTCAGCGATTCTTCCCTCAGCACCTGCCCCGAATAATGCCCTCAGCCTTGATGCCGCTCGTGATGGGTCAGGCTCTGCGTCGTGTCCTTCTGGGAAATACTTTTCGAGGATGTCATTGACTACGCCGCGTATGACTTCCCAGCCGTATTGAGGCATTTCCTTGTCGGGTGTCGAAAGGATCTCACCGCGCTCGCTGTAGACTGCCTCCCTCTGTTGGTTCATAACGTTGTCGTAGGCCAGTAACTGCTTGCGAATGTCAAAGTGCAACTCCTCGACCTTCTTCTGAGAGTTCTCGATTATCTTGCTCAACATTGGGGACTCTATTGCCTCTCCGTCCTTAAGTCCCAATTTCCCCATCAGCGGCTGAATCTTCTCAGACCCGAAAAGCCTCAGCAGGTTATCCTCAAGTGAGAGGTAGAAGCGTGAAATTCCCGGGTCCCCCTGACGGCCTGAGCGTCCACGAAGCTGGTTGTCGATGCGGCGGGATTCGTGGCGTTCAGTGCCGATTATTGCGAGTCCTCCAGCCTTGACGACTCTCTCGTGTTCAGCGCCGCATGAAGCTGTGTACTCCTTCAGCAATCGTTCATATTCGGCAGCGTCATCGCGGGCTTTGTCCTTTGCGAGAAATTCAGGGTTACCGCCAAGCATTATGTCAGTTCCTCGACCGGCCATGTTTGTTGCGACTGTTACAGCACCTTCACGGCCTGCCTGCGCGACGATGTAGGCTTCCTTCTCGTGGTACTTTGCGTTGAGAACCTGATGGGGGATTTTGCGGGCTTTGAGGAGCTTACTGACACGTTCTGAGTTCTCGATTGACGTTGTTCCTACGAGGACGGGCTGACCGTTCTTGTGGCACTCGGATACTTCATCGGCGACCGCGCTGTACTTCTCGTGCTCTGTTGCGAAAATTGC
>JAFRSL010000022.1 GCA_017427625.1 Synergistaceae bacterium
AGGCACGACGATAACACGGCTATCTGTGCAGGGCCGCCGGGAGTTGTCCCCGTGAAAGCCTGCGCGACGCTCATGAACCAGTCGCCAGCCCCCGACTTCTCCAAGAACGCACCGAATATCAGGAATATCATGACATATGTTGCCGAAACCCCCAGAGGAGACGCGAATATTCCCTCGTCAGTCAAGTACAACTGCTCGATGACTTCGGGGTATTGGAACTGGAAGCCCTGAAGAAGTCCCGGCAATTTATACCCGTAGAGCATGTAGACCGCGAAAAGTGCCGCAATCAATGACAACGGTAATCCGACGATTCGCCTCGTCCCTTCAAGAAGCAACAGTACCAGCAATGAGCCTAACACTAACTGCGCTGTCGTGAGCGGGTCAATCTGCTGTATTCGCTCGGTGATGGCCGTGTAGTTCACCATCGAATATACTCCAGGTGCCGCCGCTAATACCGCAAGTATCCAGTCATAGAATGGCACTCTGTCCTTCGAGGCTTTGCTGTTGACCGGGAATAGCACAAACGCTAATGGCAGTACGAACGCTAGGTGAATCGAACGCTGAAGGTATGCCTCATAGTTTCCCGCGCTGGCTGTGTAAAGGTGGAACACTCCCATTGCGAGAACATAGAGGTATACGAGAGTTTTTGTTGTTCCAGAAAGTTTCCGCATTATTTCGTCAGCTCACTCCAGAATTTTACGCTGCCCTCATGTGCAGGGACTTTCTCAGGAAGCGCGATTGACGGCTCAAGCTCGGCCATGTCACGGACTGCGGCAATCAATGCGTCCTTATGCTCCCAGATTGCTTTGTTGAGTTCGTAGACGAGAGTCGCGGGGAGGTCTTTGCGGATTACGATGCAGGTGTAATCTCCGACGACCTTCACAGGCTCTGCCCCTTCTGGGACTGACTTGTAGATTCCCGGATCAATCGTGAGGGTAACTGTTCCGTATGCGTCGGAAAGTTTGTCGAGTGCCTCCTGTCCGACCGGAAGAAGTACAACGTCAACCTGACTCTCGATGTTCATGACGGTTGAGGCGATCTTTCCGATTGAGAACGCGAAGCAGTCAAGGTGATTGTCAGCGAGAAGGTCAGCACCGCCGTCATATGACGCATACTCTACGCTTCCGCCCCACTCCTGGAACGTCTTCTTGTAGTCGAAGCCGTAGCCCTTGTCGAAAAGAGCCTTGACGACGAACTCTGAGCTTGTTCCTGGCTTGAGGGTTGCGAATCTCATGGGGAGCTTCTTTGCGATTATGTCCTCTACGGATTTGATGTTGTTCTTCTCCGCAAAGTCCTTGCGCATTATGAAGTACGTGTACTGCGTGTAGAGGTTGGCCATAATTACAGCGTTGTCGACGACTCGACCCTTGAAGTCAGCCTCGCCCTTTAGAGCCGCGCCGAGAAGGGACGTTACCGAGAAGCCCAAATCACCGCGCCTTGAGTGAGCGTTGAGAATGTTTGAGACACCGCCGCCCGATGAACTTGTCGTCTGAGGAAGTCCCGCGCCTGTCCACATTTCGGAGAGCGCAGTTCCGAGAGCGAACCAGTTTCCGCCGGGAGGGCCTGCCATGAAACGGAGCTGGTCGGGCCAGCCTGCCTTGTCTGTGTCCGCGAACGAACACCCTGCGAGCAATGCCGCGATTAGCACTGCGATGACTGAGATACGTAATGACTTCATGAGAATGATCACTCCTGAATATAATATGTGAAAATATTGATGACTGAAATTTTATCAGCATGACCCTATTTTGTGTAACGTTAGAATCCCTTAGGAGGAAGGTAAGCAATGAAGGAAAAAATATCAGCAATCCTTAAAACTCTCCCCGAACGTCCGGGCGTATATCTAATGAGGGACATCAACGGGAAAATAATCTACGTCGGAAAAGCAAAGAAGCTAAAGCGCAGAGTATCATCATATTTCCGTCACACTCACTCATCACCGAGACTTCGGAAACTCGTCGAGCTGATCGAGGACATCTCAACAATCCGAACAGAGACCGAAGCCGAAGCATTGATTGTTGAAGCAAAGTTGATCCGACGATACTCACCGTTCTTCAACGTTGACCTGAAGATGAATGACCGCTACCCTTACGTTAAGATTACGGACGAAGATTACCCGCGCATAGAAATTACGAGGCATAAGAGCGATGACCATGCTACATATTTCGGGCCTTTCGTTGACGCTGGTAACATAAGGAATCTCATGAGGCTTGCTGAAAGATATTTCCCCTTGCGTGTTTGCAGGTCGAAGATAACGCCGAACGTAAAGAAGCGTCCATGCGTTGAGTATAATCTTGGGCACTCTATGGGGGCATGTGCGGGGCTTTGCTCACAGTCGGAATACCGAGAAAGGGTTGCGGACATAGCGTTGCTCTTCGGCGGGAAGCAGGCTGAACTTGTCGAACGTCTCCGCGAAAGAATGAACGAGTCGGCAAAAAACTTGGAGTTCGAGAAGGCTGCAAGATACCGCGATACTATACGGGCTGTTTGGAGGCTGTCGCGTCAGAAAATATCGTCGGCATTGCAGGAGGATTTGGACAACGAGACGTGGAAAGTTCTGAACCGTGTTCAGGAATTGCTGGGACTTGAAGTTTTGGCGTGGAGGATTGACGCTTTCGACATTTCGCACACAAGCGGCCATGATACGTATGGTTGCTGCGTCGTCTTTGAACAGGGGAGGCCGAGTCCGAATCTCTATCGTCGTTTCAAGATTAGGAGTCTTGCGGATGGGGAGATTGATGATTTCGCGTCGATTTATGAGACTGTGAAGAGGCGTTACCGTCATGTGATGGACAACTCCGAGCCTGCCCCGCAATTAGCACTCATTGACGGTGGACCTGTGCAGTTGGAGTACGCGCAGAGGGCGATTCACGAGCTTGGGTATGATATTCCGATGATTGCGCTTGCCGAGCGTGAGGAGATTATTTTCACGCCGGGCAATCCTGAACCTTTGAGGCTTGGACGCGATGATCCTGCATTGCAACTTTTCCAGAGGCTGAGGGACGAGGTTCACAGGTATGCTATAACGACTCACAGGAACGCTCGCGGAAAACACATGAGGCATTCGAGGCTTGACGACATTCCTGGAATTGGGCGGAAGAAAGCTGCTGAACTCCTCGTGAAATTTGGGAGCGCAAAGAGGATTTCGGAGCTTAGTGCTGAGGAGATCATGAGTGTTCCAGGAATTGGGCCGAAACTTGCTGAGAAGATTCTTGAGGGATTGAGGCGGGAAATTTAGCGCGAGTTTCCATTTTTCCGGCCATCAAGCTATAATTTCAGTCAATCACAATATACTGGAGGAATTATTTTGACTGACATAAAAGGTCTAAGCGACTCCGAAGTCATTGAAAGCCGCGAAAAATACGGCACCAACTCCCTAACCGAGCTGCCCGGCGAATCATTGGGCGCGAAATTCCTGGCAAGCCTCAAAGACCCCATGATCATCATCTTGCTTTGTGCGCTTGCGATTCAGCTTGTCCTTTTCTTCATGGGGCGCGCTGAATGGTTTGAGCCTGTGGGCATTCTCATTGCCGTACTCATTGCGGGGGGCGTATCGTCCTTCACTGAGTATCGTCAGGAACAGAAAGCCTCTCTCCTCAAGTCCCAGCAGGAAGCCGGCGAAACCACCAAAGTCATCCGTAACGGCACAATCCACGAGATTCACGTCAGCGAAGTTGTTGCGGGCGACATCGTTTACCTTCAGGCGGGCGACAAGATCCCTGCTGACGGTGAGATCATCGAGGGAAGCGTAAAACTCGACCAGTCAGCTCTCAACGGTGAGACCGAAGAAGCCGAGAAGCTCCCAAATTCCGGCAGCGACACCTACGACATCAAAGACCTCCTCAACAAATACTACGCCTATCGCGGGACTGTAGTATGCTCAGGGGAAGCCTACATGAAGATTTCGGTTGTCGGCGACAAAACGCTGTTCGGTGAACTCGCGCTAGAAGTTCAGGAAGCTCAGAGGAAGACTCCGCTTCAGGTAAAACTCGGAAAGCTCGCACAGCAAATCTCCGTCTTTGGCTACACAGGAGCAACTGCAATAGTGATCGGCATTCTCGCAAGGACGTTCATCACTGGGAATCTTCCTGTTGACGGTTACGCTTGGTTAAGGCTCATCGTTGACGCGATTACAGTGGCTGTAACGATCGTAGTCTGCGCTGTCCCCGAAGGTCTCCCGATGCTAACGTCAATGCTGATGTCGTTCCAGTCAATGCAGATGGCGGGTGATAACGTTCTTGTCCGGAAGATTAACGGCCTCGAAACCGCCGGAAGCCTCAACCTTCTATTCAGCGACAAGACAGGCACAATCACGGAAGGAAGGCTCACGATTGCCGAGATCGCTCTGCCGAACGTGAAGGTCTGTGAATCTCTTGCTGACCTCGACGAAGAGTCGCTACATGACATTGCTATAGGTGCGGGTGTCAACAACAGCGCAAGTGTCGGCGATGGTCAGGTAATCGGCGGAAACAGCACTGACCGCGCATTGATGTCGTTCTTCATGGCAAGCCCTGAAACTCTCGCAAAGATTGAGGCGGCGAAGAAAGACGTTAAAGAGTCATCGCCCTTCAATTCCGACAACAAGACTGCGAGCGTTACACTCAATGACGGCGTGAAGTATATCAAGGGTGCACCTGAGAAAATCATTCCGCACTGCAAGAACGTTACTGCCCGGAAGAAGCTCGACACTTACATCAACACTCAGGCCGAACGCGCAATGAGACTCCTCGCTGTTGCAAAGGACGCTGGCAACGGAATGGAACTTGTCTGCGTTCTGAGTATCCGCGACAACGTTAGGAAAGAAGCTGTTGACGCAATCCGTCAGGTTCGCAAGGCAGGAATACAGGTCGTTATGGTTACGGGCGACAGGAAGGAAACCGCCGTCGCAATCGCGAAGGAAGCCGGACTAATCACAAGCCCTGACGAAATCGCAATGACATCGCAGGAAATGTCCGAGAAGTCCGACGAAGAACTCAAAGCAATTTTGCCCAACGTCCGCGTGATCTCGCGCGCACTTCCGTCAGACAAGAGCCGCCTCGTTAGGATTGCGCAGGAAATGAACCTTGTCGTTGGAATGACAGGGGATGGAGTGAATGACTCGCCAGCCCTTAAGAAAGCCGATGTAGGTTTCGCTATGGGGTCAGGTACAGAGGTTGCGAAGGAAGCGGGGGACATTACGATTCTTGATGACAACTTCAAGTCAATCGC
>JAFRSL010000212.1 GCA_017427625.1 Synergistaceae bacterium
GGATTATGCCTCAGACCGTCTTCGATTGCACCGATTATCGCCATTGAACCAACGCAGAACAGAAGCGTCGCGTTCACGAAGCCCTCCGTGAATTTCCCGTTTGACGTGTGAAGACGAGCTTTCAGTCTGTCGCCAAGAGTGTTTAGAGATGTCTCAATCCCCAAAATCTCACCCGTTACAGCTCCAAGCACCAAGCTCAACAGCACAGCGATTGAGTGTTTCATGCTCAGCATCATATTCACGCCCACATAAATCGTGAAAAGTCCCAAGCAGTTGAAGATCGTATCGTGTATCTTCTCTGGAATAAATTTCCCGGCAGTAAGTCCGATTGTGCTTCCGAAAATTACAGCGAGGCAGTTGAAGATTGTTCCTCCTGCGGGCAAGGTCTTGAAGATTTCCAGCATGATTGAAGATATTTCCCCTTTACATTTTCTGGTAATTATAGCGCGTGATAGAATTGACGCAGAAATTTTCACAAAGGAGTCATTATTATGAAGCTCAACAATATTATGAAGCAGGCACGCCAAATGCAGTCCCAGATGATGCAGATACAGGAGAATTTAGCGCATGAGACCGTCGAGGCAAGTGTAGGCGGAGGAATGGTAACGGCAACTTTCACGGGGCAGGGCGACATGAAAGGCGTCACCATAGACCCCGAAGTCATTAACCCGGAGGACAAGGAGATGCTTGAAGACCTCGTAATCTCAGCCGTAAATGAAGGCCTCAAGAAGAGCCGTGAGTTAATGAGCGAGAAGATGGGCGGGATTACAGGTGCGCTCGGTGCTATGGGCATGGGGTTCTAGTTCTGACAAATGGAATCCCTCGACAACCTCGTAAACGCTCTCAAGAAATTTCCCGCGATTGGCCCGAAAAGTGCAAGGCGTATAGCTTTCTACCTTCTTAAGCAGGAAGACTCTGAGCTTGAACGTCTAGGCTCACTCATAAGCGGCCTAAAGAAAGATGTCGTAACCTGTTCGCACTGCGGGAATATATCGTCAAAAGACCCCTGCAATATCTGCTCAGATCCGCTAAGGGACAGAAACATTCTCTGCATTGTTGACGACTTGGAGTCGCTCTCGGCATTCGAGCAGTCGGGAATCTATAACGGGCTTTATCACGTTTTGGGCGGGAATTTTGCGGGCGAAATCACGGACGAATCTGCGGACTTCCTCAGCAGGCATATACGCGAACTTAATCCTGACGAGGTAATCATAGCGTCATCACCGAGAATTGAGGGCGACATGTCATATTACACGCTGATTGATGTTCTTCGTGGCTTGGGGGTCGAGAACGTTACGAGGCTTGCTTACGGTCTGCCTTTGGGCGGAAGCATTGAGTTTGCTGACAGAATGACACTTCACACTGCACTTGAAGGGAGGCGCAGAGTATGAGGGAGTATTCATTCATCATAGCAGCAGGAGGTCAGGGTACTAGGCTCGGCGGAAAAAAGCAGTTTATGAGCCTTGGTAATCGTGAGCTTTGGCGTTGGAGCGCGGAGAACGCGGCAATAACTGAATCAGTCCGCGAGATAATACTCGTAATCCCGCAGAATGAGACGCTGACTCCAGAATGGACTCACGATGTCCCGCTTAATGTCGTAAACGGAGGAAGTGAGCGAGCTTTGTCAGTCCTAAACGGCCTTAACGCTGCAACGTGCGATTATGTCATGGTTCACGATGCTGCCCGTCCGTTTGCAAGCCCTGAACTTTTCCGGCGGCTAATGGATGCTGTGAGCGATGATGCCGGAGTCGTTCCTGTTCTTCCTGTGAGCGACGCGTTAAAGAGGATTGAGGGCGGTGAAGTCTCATGCGTTGAACGTGAGGGACTTTACATCACGCAGACCCCTCAAGTTTTCCCGCGAATGAAGCTGATTGAGGCGGTGAGAAAATTCCCGTCAGCAAAAGACGAGGCCGAAGCGTGGTTCAAATCCGGCCATGAACTGAGGCATGTTGAGGGCGAGAGAATGAACTTCAAGGTTACGGTTGGTGATGACATGACGATTGCGAGGGCTTTGACGGAACGAAGGATCACACGCACGGGGCTGGGCTGGGACATTCACAGGCTCGTTCCCGAAAGGAAGCTGATACTCGGAGGCGTAAGGATTGAGTCGCCTTTGGGACTTCTGGGACATTCGGACGCTGACGTTCTCACACACGCGCTTATGGATGCAGTACTCGGAGGGGCGGGGCTTCCAGACATTGGAAATATATTTCCTGCGAGCGATGAGAGATTTCGGGGTGCTGACAGTCTGGAACTTATGCGCGAGGTAATGAGGCTTGTGAACGCTGAGGGCTGGAACGTTGAATTTGCCGACGCTGTGGTAACCGCGCAAGTCCCACGTCTCAACAAGTATCGTGATGAGATTATTCGCAACCTTTCAGAGTTTTTCCCGTTAAACATAAAATTCAAGTCAGCAGAAAATCTTGACGACTCCGGGCGGGGATTGTGCATAACGTGCCATGCTGTTGCGACATTAGGGAAGGTGATTGAGTGATGTTAGCGTTCAAACACAACAGGGAATGCGACTCTAAATTGTGGTTTGGTGAATTGGCGTTAAACGGTTTCGAGCAATATATCTTCAACGATGAAATAATGATGCCGCCGCTTTTTGACGCTTATGATGATTTTGTTGAACATTCATGGCCTGAATTTGTGCAGGATAACTCATACATGTAATCATGCTGACACTAGGAATTGAAACAAGCTGTGATGACACGGGAGTCGCAGTAATCCGCAATGAACGTGAAGTACTCTGTGAATTTCTGTCGAGCCAGATAAAAGATCATTCGCGGTTCGGCGGAGTGATTCCCGAATTTGCAGCCCGTAAACATCTTGAGAATCTTCTGCCGTTGGTTGACGCGGCGTTGAGAGAGTGCGAAATTTCCTGCCATGATTTAGACCTTATAGCCGTAACTCGCGGGCCTGGCTTGATGGGTTCGCTGATTGTCGGAGTGATGAC
>JAFRSL010000023.1 GCA_017427625.1 Synergistaceae bacterium
CACATCAGCTTATGCCGTCCTAGCTCTATTATTTCTCCGTATTTCACAAACTCACCTCCCTAGAAAAAATCTGATACGTACAATTTCCCGACTCCTTGCACAAATCCTTCATGCTGTGTATTACTGAATGCAAGCACCGCCGCATCTGCCCTGTCCGGCGAATGTCCTAAACGCTTTTTCATATCCTCTTTGCTCTCTATCTGGATTGCTCCACGTGCGTCTACCTTGTATTTCACTGAAGCTAATTCACTCAGCAACTCGTCATCAGGCGGTAATACTATCGGGTCTTTCTCTGGGTCTAGCAGTTCTCGGAAGTTGTACCACAATTCAGCTCTCAGATTGTGATACCTTTCGGGGTCTGAAGCTCTCTCTGCAACATTCACGCCGACACGGTAAAATCCGTCTTCCTCTAGGCTGTCAACAACACCACGCCCAATACCGATTTCATCAACCGCGATTTTCCTTGTGTCGTTCTCGCTCGCGTGAAGTCTTACAAGTCCGGCTGTCTCTCTCGTATTCTTCTGCGTGTATACGTTTAATGCTGTTATTTTCTGGCCTTTGCGGACTGCTATCACCGTTTTGTCGCTCCCATATGCTGCCACGTCAACACCTAACTGTACTGGCTCGCCTTCGGGTGTTTCTTCCCATCGTTCCATCGCAAGCTCAATCCACAACAGCGGAATTAACGTATCTTCACCCTGCTGCGGAAAGTTACCCATTACACGCACTTGATACGGTGCTGATTGTTCGCCCCATGCTTTATAGCGGTCTGATACCCATTGAGGCGTTATCAGTCTCGGATACGGTATTCCCTGTGCTTTGTCCTGCCACGTGTCATTCGCTATATCTTCAGGTGTTATTCCGTAAGCTGTGAAGTTAGGCGTGTCGAATGCACTCACGTGAAATGTCTTGTATCCTATATTCTTTGTGAATGCGTCATAAAACGGTGTTCCGATTGCTGTCGGGTTACCTATCAGCAATAAACGCGCTCCTGAACTCGTCAATATACCTTCGATTGCCTCGTATATCTCCAAATTCACGCCCGCTGCCTCATCGACTATCACCAATATATGCTCTTCATGAAATCCCTGAAACCTGTCAGGCTCATTCGTTGATAGTCCGGCTGCGTACCACTCATCATGTATCAGGTGTAATTCTGGTGTCTTAGGCAACAAGTTACCGCCCAAAGGAACAACTGACTCACGATATGCGCTCCGTATTTCCTTCCAGATTAATTTCTCCACTTGTCGCCATGTCGGAGCTGTTGACAGCACAATCGCTTTAGGCCGTGTATATAGAAACCACAGAATACACATTGCTGCTGTGAACGTCTTGCCTATTCCATGACATGAGCGCACAGCCGTCCTCATGTTATCCCGAACTGAACGCAGTATTTCAGCCTGTAACGGCCAAAGATGTTTATTCAGTATCTTTTCTGTGAAATATGAAGGGTCTTGAAGTTTCTCTATGAAATGCGCTTTAATCGCTTTGGCTTTCTGTGCTTTCGGGGGCATTGCTGAACTCCTGCATCATTAATTCGGCGAGTGTGTTCACTTTCAGGCTTCCTTGCAGTTCGACTTTCTGGCGGTTCACGTCTTGGAAGTCATCAGGCATTCGGTTTTTCGCTAAGAATATTTGTGTGGTCGTTGACGGCGGGATATACCGTTTCTTCACTATCCTGTCGTAGCTTTTAGGTTGTTTATCTTTATCAAGGTGAATTACTGTTACTTCCTCTTCTACAAAATAACCTTCAGCGGATTTTTTCATTACCTTCACTAAATCCACATTGGAAGCCGATTTACCCCTTTTTATCGCGTCCGAGAAGTCGCTGTACTTATTCTGCCAGCTGTAATACGTTGCCCTATTTATTCCTAGCTTAGCCGCTATTTGGTCATCCGTCAAAAGCTCCTTTGCATAACCTTCTGCTAGTGCAGGTGTCGTCAATGGGTCATATTTGCTCTTACGTCCAGTTCTTGACATTGCTCATCAATTTAAGCTCCTTTCGATAATTCATTTAGCACGTGTCCAGCCTTCTCCGCTTTTTACCCAGAATGACTCGTTTAATTCTCTTCCTCGCTTAGACATTGGAGTTCCCAACAATCTTTGTATATTCGCTTCCATTTCGCGGTTCACCTGTGCTTTCTCTGAATTGTTCAGCACACGGTTTCCCCATTTATCCGCCATATCAAAGTTAGAAAATCCATTGCTCCGTGAAGATAGTGCTAACTCTACCGCAGGACGCTTCTTGTATATCGCATGTTTTATCGCCCCGCGCCTTGCTGATTCGCTTGCATTTCTGCTAGGTAATGTTACTGTGTAAGGACTTTCAGCTTCAGCCATGTTGTAATTGAAAACCACGTCTACTGTACGGCTTCCTTGTGGTGTTACAGTATAGTCATTCAATATTCCCGGCGGATTTGGATACAGCCTGTCAAATTCTTCATAAAATCTTTCATTAGCTTCACGGCTTCCGGCTTCTATTCCTTGTGGAACTTCTCCGCGTTTTGCCATCTCTTTTAACTGCGAAATTCCATCTGAATTTGAAAGGTTTAATACGGTGCTTGTTACCTCTGTTGTTTGCGCTCCTGAAGCTGTAGCTTTCGGAGTTTCTGCACCGCCACCGCGTTTTATTCCGCTTGCGCCTCCGTTCGTCTGGTAAAACGGGTGCAATCTCATACTAAATATCATGTTTCTCTCGCAAATCTCCCCGAAGGCTTAAATTTTTTCACTGGAATATTTCCGAAGTCATATCCTATTTTTGCACCGTAACAAATTACACATTCAGGATTCAGCCTCCTTATCGCCTCGTCCATTCCTGAAAACCATAAATTCCGCGCTATCGGGTCTTCGACAATGCCAACCGTTCCAACCGCATAAACACCGCCGGGCTCTATACCATCAAAGCAAAATTTATGTGTCTCTTTTTCTACCCAGCCTAATGTCGGAATTACCTGCAATCCTGCGTCCTGCATCATTTGTCCTATGAGGCGCATTCTATACATGTTCCAAATTTTCATCGCCATTGGCATATCACGATATATCGAAAATCCCGGTGTTAGCACACATGAAAAATCGCGCAGTCTCTCTATATTCTCAAACGGATTAGTCCATATTCGCTCAAACTGGTAATCATCAAGGTAGAAATGCACTCCTAATCCTTCTTGGCTGCCTTTCCAGCTTTTGACGTAGTTAAAGCCTATCAGGTCTTCAGGCACGTAATGGCAAGCCTTCAGCGTTGGAAACTGGTAATATCCGGCTGTGCGCGACTCGTCATATTCATACAGACGGTAAAAGTCATAAGTTCTTTCGCGCTCATCTCCGAAATAACCGCCGTCATCTTCATTATTATCTTTGAGCAGTTTATCTATCTCGCCTAAGTCAAAGCCTGTCAGCGTTAAATCTATGTCTTCGTTCTGCAAATCTTCTAGAAGTGCGCTGAGTTTCTCATCGTCCCAGCCGTTGCTAATCTTGTTCAGCGCGATATTTAGTGCTTTCTCCTGTGCTTCTGGAATGTCCACTACAACGCAGTCAATCTCGGTTTCGCCTAGCTCATTAAGCACCTTCAAACGCTGGTGTCCACCTACAACATGGCCAGTTTGCGCGTTCCAGATTATCGGCTCTACGTATCCGAACTCCTCTAGTGAACGTTTCAGCTTCTCATACTCGGAATCGCCGGGCTGTATGTCCTTACGCGGATTGTATGGTGCAGGAATTAATTCTGATATTGCCTTGCGGACTATGTTCATTTTCTCACCGCCTTAAAAAAGCAAAACACTCCCGTTTTACCGAGAGTGCCGCCAACAATTTTATACAAAAAGGAGTGAAACACATTGAAGAGTTATTTGCGTAAAAAATCACGGTATAAGGATAACACCGCATATCCTCAAAAAGTGCGCTAAAAGTGCAAGATTTGTACCGTTTTTGTGCAAGATTTGTGCAGCGAAAACACCTTCAAAGTGCAAGATACACTATCGTTACACTCACCAATGAACGCCGTCTGCTATAAAATGTCCGCCGTGAGATTTTCAGCTCCTCCATTATCGCTTCGGGCGTATTTCCTCCGAAGTACATCAACCGCAGTATATCCATCAATGCCTCGTTATTTGAGCCGTTCAGAACATTGGAACTCGTCAAATCTCCTATCAGCATTGTTATCGGCTCGGTATAACGCTCCAATGTTCGTATACGCTCATGCAGATTATCTATCTTGATTTGACGCGACTCTATTGGATTTGAAGGTTCGCCTGTGAAGCCGAACGAGTATTGATAATTCTGCGCGTGTACGTCCGTTCCGGCTTCCTCCACTCGCAAATCATCTCGAAGCACCTTCAGGCACGCCATGTTCCGTTTGTAATCGTAAAGGCACTTTTCCGCGTATCTGAATTTATCCTTTTCCTTCATTCTGAGTGAATCACCTCTCAGGGAGTTAGGGCAAAAGTCGTTTTTTACTTCTGCCCTAAAAAAATTCGCTTATTGCAAGGTTTCAGCTCAAAAAATCATAGGGGCACTTACTTTTCACTTATCCCCTATATATTTGCAATTTTACCTTCTGACCTTTTCAGCATTTTTCATTTTCCCCTATTTTGTTTCTCTACTTCTGCCCCTTTGCCCCTAAATGAAATAAAAGCAGAAACAGAAAGGATTCAGAGAAGGCAAAAGTAGGGTCAAAATAGGTGCAGATAGGTGCAAAAGTCATCTCATCTTCCTTCTGCGTAATTTCTGCAAATTTGGCTTAAAATCAGTCGCTATAATTCTTTACAAGTTTGCAGAGTTTATCTACGTATTATCAGCAAATTTCATTTTCGAGACCTCCGACCTGTGATAATTTAGAGGGGTCTGCTGATAATACCTATTCTAGGTTACTTAGAATTGCTGAGTATATATCTGAGGGCAACCCGTCAGCCTGCCTCATTGCTGCTCTTTCCTCGATTGCATAGGCTAAATCTGAATCACTTTTCGAGAGTTCAAGAATTATGTGCGCTTCCATTTTCGGACGGCTTCTGAACATTTCGCTGAAATATTTTCGCGCTCTTTCATCTCCACCCGTCAATATCAATCTTCCCCAGAATACTGACGCTTTGATGTGCCAGCGTTCAAGCTCCGCACAAAATTCTTTAACCTTCGTCATCCGTAAAGAAATCCGTCAATGGACGCGCTTTGTTCTCGTCAAATTCTTCCGTGAACTCAAAATAGCGTATGCCCATTATCTTTTTTTCGTTCACATTCAGCTTTAACTGCCTTATTGTCTTACGGAAACTTTGTATAAATTTATTCCGGCTCTGTGCTTCGTGTCCCGCTTCCTTGCACCATGTTACATACATCGTATACAGTGCTGAGCGTTCAATCTGGCCTGTGCATTCTGAGAACTTTTCACGGATAAACGCCGCTACAGGATTCATTATCTGCATAAATTCTTCCATCATCACAGATTGTTCGGTGGTCTCCGTAAATCTCTTCTGTTCCCGCAAACGCTTGTAGCCTTCGTATGCCCAGTTGAAGATTCCTGCAAGCTCCGTCTTGAGTTTCCCCTCAAGCTCTGTGTCCGCCTTTTCGCCTTCAAACTTGCACGGAAAATCTATGAAGCATATCCGCCGCAAAAATCCTGATGTCGTATCACGGGACTTTATGTACTCATTGCACGCCGAAATCATTACACAGCGCGGGTTGAAGTTCACAAAGTCTTTGTTCTTAAAGCACCCGTTGATTGTATCTCCTACTACTATCTGCTTGAATATACTCTCTGCTCCCTTAACGTTTGAGCTGGTCTCCGTGCTTATATTCACAAGCGAGTTTATCAGGTTTATTCTTTGGAACGGCTCTATTAAGCTCGACATTTCTACGTTCGATACGTTTGCTTCTCCGAATACTGCGCGTAACACGTTCAAAAATACGCTTTTGCCGTTCGCCCCGTCTCCCATAAGAAAAAAGCATTTCTGCAATGAGCTGTCCGCGTAAAGTATATAACCCGTCATTTCCTGAAGCAATTTGATTGACGCTTCACGCCCCGCCATTACCTCAGAAATAAACTTCTTCCACATCGGACAGTCGGCAGTCTCATCGTAATCATACGGTGCTTGTACCGAACTCATGAATGATGGGTTGTGATTTACCTTTTCGCCCGTTGCCAAATCAAGCACACAGTTTCGGAAGTTGAATATCGGCTTGCGGTTAAACATCTCTTCCGTTGTCGTTTCCGCTTTCAGGTAACGTATCAGGCTCTCAAGTTTCCCTCCGCTCGCCCAGTTACCGAGTATGTCCGCAAATATCCCTTTCACATAGTTATCCGCACACTTCTGCCACACTCCATGCTTATACTCAAAGAAACCTAATCCCTCAACATATTTCAGGTTATGCGCCTTCAGTATCTCTCGGATTACTATTTTTTCGATTGGCGGACGGAGGGCTTTCTTCAGTACTGTTGCAAGCCATTGCTTTGGGAATTTTCCCGACATATGCTCGAAAAGCTCCGCTAAATCAGCCTCATCTACAAAACGCGCTGCCTCGTATATAAACTTCTTGAACTCTTCGCGGTCTGTCATTCGTCCGGCAAGCATTTCTATCCCGGGTTTGGCTTCTTCCACCAGTTTGAACAAATCCCCGCCGGCTTCGTAGTATTCGCTTATATCCTTGTTGCCTTTAGGGAGAGTGCCGCACACAAACTTTATTCTGTAACGGAATAATATTTGCGCCATATTCACCTGAAACTTTGAACCCATATTATCATTGTCAAAGCATATGAATACACACTCCTGACTCTTGCAGAGGCTGATTACCTGCTTTAGGGCTTCTTTGCTGAAATATCCGCTTATCGGTGACAAACACTTGAACCCTTCCTGCTCAAACGAAAGTACATCAAATGCTCCCTCCGTTATTATGCAGTATTTCTCAAGTATGGCCTTCCTTGCGTCATCCTTAACATCTCTCAGCATTTCTTCTCGATGTTTCGGCATAAACGTATGAAGCCCCCAGGGGATATGCTCATTCAGCTCGTCAATTTTCGCCTTCTTGTATTTCGGGGCTTCGGGATTCCCTGAACGGTCGCGCCCTACGTAGTATGCCACGTAATTATTCTTGTAATACGGGATTATCAGCCTGTCCGTGTTCGCGTCATAACCAATCCGCAATCGGTCTACCGTTTCTTTCTTGATACCCCGGCGGTAAAGATAAAGACGATCGCTCTCTCTCAGCTGTTCATGAAAGTACGCTATCTTGTCACATAGAGCCTCCGTGTAATCTCTCCAGTTCCCGCCGTAATCTCCGGCAAGTTCCCGTATCGCCTCACCTTTATCGCCCCCGTATTTAACTTCCGCGCAAAGGTCAATTACATCTCCTCCGCAGCCCGCGCTGTAGTCCCACCATCTGTCATTGTAGATTACAAACGCATTGTTCGACTTATGCGGACCGGGGGCTATCGACATGCACCTGTCGCCGTCTTTACGCACAGGGAGGCCCAATACATCTCGCGCATACTCTAGGAGGCTGTACCGCTCCTTGATGTAAGCAATTCTGTCCACTCCCATTTTGTTCCCTCCTTTGAGGTTAAACTTTTCTGCCCGTCCGCTAGTTTCTGCCTCACTAACTCTGCGTCAAAGCGGATTACGGCATTCTCTTTCCTGTACCACACTAAAAAATATGCCTGTGCACCATTCTTCCGGCACATAAGCAAATTATTTAGCTGACTCAGTTTCGCGTTACTCAGATTCCAGCGGTCGCCTGAACATTCTTTCGCGTCAAAGCAGTGGATTACTCCATTGCTGATAACCTCGTAATCAAACGGTTCTCCCTCAAGGTATATGCCCTGTTCGGTTCGGCGGGCGTGATTCTTGTGCATATGGATTCCGTTTGCGTTAAGGTATTTGCTTACTCGGTTCAGTTCCGCTTCAAATTCATGGCCGCGTCTTATACCTGCGGAAAATAGCCTCATAATATTTAGGCTGGGACATTTCTCTTGCTACCAGTTCACATTTCTTCCGATACTTTAATTTTGGAATTTCGCTTGCTGGTATAAGACGTTTTGTCATATTAGGATTAGTCGGACACGTACGCTGAATTTTTGCTTTTATTTCGCCCTTATCAATCATATATTTCAAAGTTGTAGGGCTTACATCATAAGCACGTGCAACATCAGGAATTGAGTAATACAATTCGTCATTATTCATGCTTCTTTCAGCCTCCTTATTATCTGGATTGCGTCATATTTTGTCATGCCTTCAACATCATATCCTGCACAGCTCAAGATATATTTCTGTTTCTTTGTCGGAGGCGAGGCAAAATGACGGGTTATTATCTGTCCGGCTTCAAACTTCGTTAGCTCCTTACCTCTAAATTCAGGGTAGGAACGCTCAATTAATGCCCGCTGTTTTTCGCTCGCTGGATAATTCCCCCAATGACGCATTACATTCAAGTCCCACAATGCACGCTGGTTAGAGTAGTTACGCTGTAAATTGCTGTACACCTCATCAAAAACCTTCTGTGCAGGTTCAGGACGGCCATTCCACAGGATTCGCCCTAATGAATCCTCTGCGGGGATTATCATTCTAGGCTCACTCAATATCAGCCTTCCATCCGGCATTCGGAAATAATTTACTCCATGCATATCGTAATTATTGCGCTTTGCCCATAATTCAACATGTCTTACGTTCTTTATCCATGCTTGCGGAGTATCTTCCATTTCTGTTAGAACTTCGGGTATATCGAACAAGTTACCTTGAAGCCTGTATCGCTGGCTCGGTGGTATATCATCTATATCAAGTCCCAGCAGTGAAGGTGCTGTGCATAAATCTGCATCATCACTTATTCCTACACAATCTATCAGTAGTGCATATTCTTTGCCAGGATATAAACGAGTTGCCCTGCCCGCGCACTGGGTATACAGACTCACATTCCTTGTCGGCCTCGCCATTATTACCGTTTGGATATTGGGTAAGTCTGTACCTTCCGTGAACACCATGCAATTCGTGATACATGGTATTTTCCCCTCACTGAATGCCTGTACTATTTCGCTCCTGTCCTCACCTCCTTTCACTGCTACTGCTCCGGGGATTTTCTCGGCTAATGCTTCCGCATGGGCTACTGAAGCACAGAATATCAGCACAGGCGGTTTCGCATAAAGTCTGTATGCCTCTGCTACTGCCTCATTCGCACTCTCGATATTCATTGCACGTTCAAGTGCTTCGGGCGCGTAATCTCCCAATCTCTGTGCCACATGCTGAAGGTCTACGCCTATATCAACACGCAAACAGTGTATATTGCTCAGATAGCCATTTTCGATACCCCAACGTAAATTTCGCTCATAGATTATGTCCTGATATATCGCTTTCAGCCCCACTCCGTCATTGCGGTTCGGTGTCGCCGTGAAACCTAAGAGCAATCGCGGTTTGAAGTATTCAATGATTTTGCGATAGGTCGGGGCGGGTGAGTGATGCGCTTCGTCTACTACTATCACATCAAATTCTTCAGGATTGAATTTTTCTAACCTACGAACTAATGACTGAACGGATGCGCTTATTACTTCTTCACCGTGTGAAGTCTCATTACCCTGTTCCACTCCGAATGAACAGTCAAAGTATTTTTCAGGCTGGTGCACTAACTCATCTCGATGTGAAAGTATCAGCATTCGTCCGCGTCTGGGTACTCGCGAGAAAATCACTGACTTCCCGAGTCCTGTGGCTAAACACAGAAGGTAAGCTCCAGCGTCTGGAATTGACGCAAGAGCCTCCTCTTGATATGGCCTTAATTGAATTATTTTTTTCTCCATTCAGAAAACCTCCTAGAATGGCATTCCTCCATCTTCAAAATTCACCATCTCAGAATTTACCTGCGGAGACGTATGTGCTGTTGAATCCTGCCATGCGGGTAATTCGCTCTGGTCTTTACGCAAGATAAAATTCTTCACTACTGCACGCTTGCCACCTTTGTTATTGTCTTCATTGATGATTTCTGCTGCTCCGGCTTTACCCTTCCATGTTTCCACATCAAGATTGCCGGGCTGTATGCTAAAGCTGTCATATATCCAGCCTAACCTGTCGTTTGTTCGAGTTATACCTTCAGGAGTCGTCATATCGAATACTACGTAATGCCAGATTGTGCTGTTGTATCCGCTCACTTTCAGCGTTAGTTTCACCATCTGCTTGCCTGTCTTTGAGGTCTGCTCTTCCGCTTCCTCTATCCTCACTCGGTATTTTCCGGGGGGAATTAACTTGAATCGGTTGGGATTAAAGTCTGCTGCGTTGTATGTCCACTGTATCATTTAGCTCGTTCCTTTCTTGATTTAACCATTCACCTGCTAAGATACTGCACTCATAAAGTTTTTTGTGTATCTCCTTCATTGTGCGTACCTCTTCAGGTGATGCTCCGTCATAACAATTTATGAGACCCTCAAATCCTGAGAGCCTCATTACTATGTCATGCCATCGTTCTAATCTTTTGCGCTGGGTATTGAATTTGCGGTTGAACTTGCTCACAGTTTATCTCTCACAATCTGAGCACTCTGCAAGAGACTGGTAAATACTATCTGATAGAACCTAAAAGCCTCTTTTGAGTGCATACCTATAGAAGTTTCTGCCCAATTACTCCTGCCAAAATTTGCAGATGAAAGCCAAACAGTATCAGGTTCAATTAGTACAAATTTTGCGTGAATATCTTTACGTATAGCTATTTCTATATCAGGAAATTTTTCTTTTAGACGCATAGATTTATCATAAAACTTTGCATGAGCTATGATAGAAATATTATGTGGTCTTTTACAAAGTATCCCTTCAATGTAAGATAAATTAGGCAATGAATAGGTAACAATATAAATATGTCCCTTAACATGAGCAATTTGAGATAATCTAGTACCCCAAGATGAACCATAGGCATATGAGATTTTAGCGTCATTAATACGTATAGCATTTCCTCCATTATCAGTCTTAAATGATATTATTATTCACCTCCTTTCACATGCACCGAAAAAATTTTGATTTTACTCAGTGCCTCCGCTCAATACTTCCCCGAACTTACAGAATTTCCGCTTGTAGATTCTGTCCTTTGCTACCACATCAGGCCGTCCTTCAAGCCATACATAGCGGTCGCCGTTCTCTGTGTTCGTTACGATACGCCCGACTATGTCGCAGAGCCCGCAAAGGTTCTCCATGTTCTTGTCTCTCAGAAGCGGTGTCGTCCGCGTGTATTTCTCTCCTGTCGGCGCGGTTATCTCTGTGTATTTTTCCCACGCCGTGAAAATTACGTTGCAAGGTAATGCCCTTAGCTGTCTGCACCAGTCGATTATGTAACAGTCTGCGCGCTGGTAATCCTGAAGGCTCGGTACTCCTTTGTTGTTCCCTGTCCGTCCGAAATATGCCAGCATCGCTCGTTCTAATTCGCTCAGGCTGTCAAGGCAAACGTTATCGTATTCGCATTTGCTCTGAAGCTCCTTGATTATGCCGGGTATCTCTCCTACGTTTTCGGAGATTCTCACTATATCTACGTTCTCATTTCCGGCCAATACGCTCGTTCCTTTATCTACGTCGATTATCAGTGTTCGGCCTCTCTGATTGCCCAGCAAGGTCGTTTTTCCCATGCCGGGCGCACCGTAGATTAACACACTCAAATTTTCCGGCTTGATGTCCTTCGCTTTCGTTATGTTCATGATTGAATCCTTTCTCGTTCTTCTCCTGCAAAGCAATAACCTTCAGGATTTGTCTTACAGCCATTGCCCCAGAATTTGCAGATTTCATGAGCCACTATTAAAGGCACTCCATTAACATTAGCCCATGAATTTTTCTCAAAGTGCTTGCATTCCTTGCACTGGATTACTCTCACTACTTTCATTTCGTAGCCTCCTTTAATGCATCGATTATTCGGTCGTAGTCGTAGTGCGGTAATGTACAGTTCGTACAGTCCTTGATACCGTTCGAGAGTATTTCAGGATTGCCGGGACATTCAGACATTCGATAAAGCGGGCAGTAGCAGAACAGGCAGTTGAAATTTTCCGTGTCAGTTACCTTATGGCACGGGAAATATTCGCAGTCGGCGTTGCGGAAAAATCTATAACTATTCTTCACAGCCTATTCTCCCATTCCACACTTCTATTGCCTCTTCTTTGATACCGTAATTAGTTATGAAAGCGAAAACATTTAACATGCCACATTCCGCTTCTGTCTATGACAAAATCCACTGCGTGGCTATTACATTGCGGGCAGGTTTTTAGTTCCTCAGTCATGGCCGTTCTCCCTGTACACGCAATCTTCCAGCAAATAGCGGTATTCTTCTGGAATTGCCTCATACAATGAATACGCAAGGGAGCGAAATTCCTTGAGTGCGGCTGGACTGGTTCGGAGCTTCAGTATGTGTCTCAACTCTCGTATGTTGGACGTGAGAATGAGATTAGTCGGCCAGAACTCCGGCAGAAAATATTTCAGCTCATCATCGGATAATGCAGGATAATTTTCTGCTAACGTTATGAAATGCTCCGCCTCAGCATATTTCAGGCTATCTATACTGCCGAATTTGGAGCTGTACGGAAAATGCTTCTCAATAAACTCCCTTGTCGCATTCTTTGTGAGCGTGTGCCGCGTGCTTTCCACTGACCGCGATATATGCCTGTGCCGTGCGAGTTCCTGCAAACATGCACGCGATAGTCCCTTCACGCTATAGGTTAGCGTTATGTGTTCAAGCGTTGTCTCATGTTCCGCCTTGATTGCGCGGGTTAAGACTTCTTTCGGCTCAAACTCCTTGTCTGCGTTCGCGTGACAGGTTAGGTGTCCGATTGCTGCGTTTCTCTCCATTATCCCGATATATTCAGGAGGCGTTAATAATTTCACTTCCAAGATATTATCTCCTTTCTTTCTTGCTCCCATGCTGAATGGCAAGTGCAAATTCAAAAATATAAAAAGGGAATCTCCTTTCTTGAGATTTTTTCTTCCTTACCATTCAGCTTCAGTGGGTGCAATTTTTTTCCTGCCTCCCCCGATTGTTCATGAGCTGTCTACACTATCAAGGAGCATTACACTTCCTTTCAAGTTATTTTTTTTCTCATAAACACTAAGCGAAAGCAGGTAATCTTGAATAATGCCGGAAGTCAACAAAAACCTCCGGCTTAGGTAGAAAACAAAAACAATAATACGTTTAGGAATTTGCCATAAAGCTCTCTTCTTTCTGTCCCTTCTGATATGCCCTCGCTGCTTGCTTCTTCGTTCATACTCTCTGCTTCAAATATGAACTCCTCAGCTTTTCGCGTGAACACTCAGCTATGAGTCTTCAATCGGAGTACTTTGCCAATACGCTCCCATACCAGCCTTGCTACGAAAAATTTCAATATCAAAGGAAAATCCTTTACCTGCCTTTCACTATATTTTTTTTGACTGGTACGGGTAACTTTTATCTCATTAACTCAGTAAATACGTGAAGAATATTGCTGTCCCATTTCAGCTGTCTTACGGGCGTTCCGTGATTATGTTTCTTGCCTACGTCCTGCATCACCGCGTAAGGTTCTCCGGGCGGTAACGCTTCCCATCTGCCGTTGATTTTGTGCTGATAACCTGCTCCGGCTAGGATTTCGTTCACTCTCTGCGCTTTCAGTCCGAAATGTGTACCGATTTCTGTCGGCGTTAGTATCTGCTTTTTCGTAGGTGCGGTTAGTGCTATTTCTCCGGCCTGTAATGCGCTCTGGCCTGTGAACTTTCGGTATACCTTATCGAGTGCTAGCGCAAGCTGATTATCTTTCACTCCGGCTACTTCAAAGATTATCTTCGCTCCGTCTATTGCTCCTTGCGGGATTGCTGGATTGTCTTTGAATACACTGTAGCTTCCTGTTCGCCGGATTTGTGGCAAAACTTCATGACGCACCCACCGCGAAAACTGTTTGGCTTCTGGCTTGCGACTCTTAAATACGAGCGCATAAACTCCGGCCTCATTAACCACCGTCATATCCTGCATTCCGCCGGGGGTGTAAACTTTGCTTACACCCTTTTCATCTTCGTCAAGTTCCTCAACCGCCATGCGTGAGTTGCTGTGTTCCAGAATGTCGCAAACATCTTTTGCTACAAACCATATTTCTCCGTCAATTTCTGTCGTTCGGACTTGATGTTCTTTGTAGCTAAATACCTGTAATGCGTTTTCACTCATAATTAATCTCCTTTCGTTACACGCGATATTTCATGTTCCAAATACCAATGAGCTTTCATTAGGGCGGTATACGCTCCTTCTTTTGGCTTTTTTCCGGCCCGCGTTACGTACTTGATTACGTTTCCGAGAGCGAAATTGAGACTATGCGCTTCAATGTAGTCGATAGCCTCAAATCCGTTTTTCTCGTAATATTCGGGGTGGTCTATCTCTTCCATTTACGACTCTTCCTCCGTATCCTGCGCTCGTATCTCTGATAGCTTCTGCACAATGCCCATATCAGGAGCGGCACTACTGGCACTACTGTTGCAAGCAATATCAGCTCCATTATTCTGTGCCTTCTTTCTTGTATTCTTCCGTGTCTAATTCGCGGTCGATAAGGGCTTGTGCGTATCCTTCTATGTGCCGTCGGCGTTCGGCCTGTTTCGAGAGGTGCAATGTGTAAAGACACACTGCTATGTTCGTAACCAACGTAATTCCTGTGAGAACGCAAATTATTATCCAAGCGTCAAGCATTTTCTCATCTCCTTTCACCACGCTATTGAACAAGCAGAGTAACCGCAAGCGTTACACGTTTCGCAACCTTCTGCGTGATGCAGGGTTCGCTGTCCGCATTTAGGACATATATCACCGTGCTGTTCTATTTCAGGCTGTTTCTCTGGTTTATCGTCAAGAAATTTGATTTCTCCTTTTGTGTATGCAATCCTGTCTATCATTCTGCATTTCGACATTAGTCAAGCTCCTTTACCTGTTTCCCGATTAACTGTGCGTCTGTATATGTCCGCGTCCAGTTTCCACGCACTTCTCGGAACATATGATGTCTTCCTTGCTTGCCTTCATAACAAAATATGAAGTCATCTGCTCCTTCTATGCTGTAGTTATTACCTTCGATAAAAGTAAATTCCACTGGTACTGGCAGTTTCACTGGCTTTAGCTCGTCTAGGTCTTCCAGTATTGTGTTTGTAAGCTGTCTTACGCTTTTAGGGGTCGCTTCTGTTATTTCCTTCCACCCAAACACTTTGCACAGCTTGTTGTAGGTTCTTATTGTTGGAAGATATGTTCCACATTCATAATTCCTGATTGTATCTGGACTTACTCCTGACAACTGCGACAATTTCTGCTGAGTTATTCCGCGATTCATTCGGAGTGAATGAAGGCCGCGAATATTTTTCACAGCCTGTTCATACTTTTCTATTTTTCTAGTTTCCTTCATGTTCGCATTTAATTTTTTTTAGAGTGAAACTACCTCAATCTGCCGATTGAGTAACCCAAAGCGAAAGAGAAAGCCGCGATAAGGACAACGGCTATGAAGTGTTCAAACATGATTAAGCCTTTCTCGCGAGAAAAAATTAAAGGCAGTCCGAAGAGACGCGCTAAAATTCCTAGACAGAGGGAATCTGTGTCTCAAGTTGAGTTTTGAGGCAATTTCCCGCCAAGAGAAACCCGCAGCCCTCATAGAAGAAATCTTGTTGAAGTTATCGCGAACGAAAGAAGCAAACCCCTGATTTCTGATGTTAATGATATGAATATTCTTGAAAGATTTTTTTGCCATCTTAAACGCATATCGGTAACAATGCCTTAGATTTTTTCCCTTAGCACAAGGTCTAGGCATATCTGGCAAAGCGTCAGCGATTTGTCGGAAAGTGAGCCCTTCATTTCTCAAGCGAGCGATGAGGTAGAAATGCTCACGCATGAACTTAGTCAAGCCGATAGGTTTTGCCAACGGTCTCACCTCCTTAATCTTTGAATCTTCTGTGCGCTCTGTTCAGCACAAATCCTTTCACGTGTGAAATTCTGTTTGTGAAACGTGATATGCAGTTTTCGCAGAACTTCTCACTGGACGTATCAAGGCTCAAATGCCACACTGCCATGTCATAACCGCACGTAGGACACTTATAATGCCTTATCATGTCTCAGCCTCCGTTCGGATGTTCCAAGCTCTTGTCGCTGTCTCCGCTTTGCTGTAGTTATCCCCTGATGTTTTGCATTTCGTGCACATCACATAAAATCCGTCGATTGAAGATGTTCGAGTCGCTATCTCTCTTATTTCTGCTTTTCCACCGCAAAACGGACAACGCTTCAATTCTTCTTTCACTCTATACAGCCTCCTTCACGTCATATACCACACTCGTGCTGCTTTTCGTGTACTCGCCCAATAATTCGGGGTGCGCTTCCTTGAATGCTGTGCTGTCGAATTTCTGCGAGGTTCGCTCCGTCATCGTGAATACTAGCCCGCCTCCCTGAATACCCCGCAAGCCTTTATCACGCACTCGTTCATTCAACACTTCTTTGGCATGAGCCTCCATTTCTCGGACTTCACGCGCTAATTCTCGCGATTGTCTCAATTCATGCATAGCTGCGATTATGCTCTCATCTTCTGTCAGCGTTAAAGGCTCGCCTCCCTTCACTACTGGCGCAGGTTTCTTGTGCAGTCCGCACGTTTCTGAAAACTCGCAGTAGTTACACGCCCATGATTCAGCAGGACAACCTAATTCAGGCTCTCTCGCTCCTGTGAATATCTGTCCGGCATAATCTTTGATGTTTTCTGCTCGAAATGGGTCATAGCTGAAGAAGTCTATGTACATCTCGGAATTATTCTTATTCACTCCGACTATTCCGAGATGTTCTATCTTACGTCCTTGCGCCATTAATCCCATTGCATATATGTGAAGCTGGGTTGCGTACTGCGGTTTGGCCTTCAGCGTTCCTGATTTTTTCCATTCTCCGAATGAACGGTCATTCATCGTCTTTATATCGACTAGTGCATTCTGAATCGTTCCTTTAGAGATTATGCAGTCGGGGTGGCCTGTTATCGTTCCGCCTTTCACTGGTATCTCTACTTTCAATTCCGCTTCCTGTGAGCCGGGATTATATTCAACTGTCCAGCCGTCCTGTCTTAACCATTCCACTATCAGCGGTTCTAAGCATGTTCCTACGTCAAATATCCGCTGTGTTCGCTTATTTGCTTCACCTTCGGTGCTGTAACCATTCACCGTGTACCACAAGTTACGCATACACGGGAAGCCTGCTTTGGACGCGCTCAATTCCTTTTCCATTTTTTTTACTCCTTAATCTTTTAGAGTTGCTCTTTTGAATTAGTTCACTAACTAAATTCAAGCGGTTTTCTTCTTCTGCAAATACATTTACTATCGCGGCAAATATACTTACTGAAGTTTTTTTCTTCATATTCACTGTTACTGTTATCATTGAATGATGTACATGAAGTATCGAGGCAAGTTCTCTTATCCCAAGTCCATAACGTCGCATTCGATACCTTAGTTGAGATTTCAATTCACTTACAGGAGTTACTGCAAATTGATAATTTATATCCTCTGTTATATTCCAGCCGAAAAATTCAACCAGCCTTCGATAACATCCAACTCTGGGATATGAAAGCAAATTTTCATAGTGATATACTAAACTTTTGCTTACTCCAATTATTTGCCCTAATTTGCTTAGTGATATTTCCCGTTGCTGTCTTTCTTTCCGCAGGTTTTGAAGATTTTCAAGCGTCTTTTTATCTAGGTGAATATATTTTCGCTGCCGTTCTTCCTCTGTTAGCATTTACTCACGTCTTTTCATGCAGAAAAACTCCCCTTCTACATACGTACTACGCATTCGGCAGGGTTTGAATTTTCATACGCCTAAAGCAGAAGGGGTAAATTTTGTTCTCTACGTAAATTGGCTCGGAACGTTACAACTGCGCTCTGAGGACTTAAAGCAAAATCAAAATCAACTCCGCATATCTGGAAACCGTGATTTAGCTGGCTATTTAAGCATTCTATGAATAGATTTATATCTTCACGGCTTCCTCCTGATATGTTCCTTAGTCCTATATTGCAGTTCCTTTGACTGATTATCGCTTCAAGTTCTTTCCTTTGCTTGTAATCAAGATTAGCGGGGTCGATATATATCACTCTAGATTGCCTTTCAGAAAACGATTCACAAAGTAGATTTGCCCTTTGCCTGTTACTTTGGTCGTCCTCACTATTCGCGTTGTCCCGTCTGGATTATTGATTACGCGGGTTTTCACCTCAAACAGTCCACGCTCTATGCTGTCCTGTGTAGGCATATTCCAACGTTCGCCTTTGCATTTGATGAGGAAACCGTTCTCTCTCAGCCATTCAAACAAACGGTTCTGGCCGATTTCGACACCGTTCTGCCGTAGGACTTTTGCGAGATTGCCTATCAGGATTGATTCTTTGCTCGTATTTACTGCCTCAGCAAATATCAATTTCGGCTTGTCCTCTTCAATTTTCGCTTCTAGTGACTCGCGCTTTTCCCGTTCAGCCTTGTACGCTTGTAGCACCTGAATAAATGCGTCGGGATTGCTGAGTATATCCTCAACCTTCGCGGGCGTTGCGTACATTCCGTGCTTCCTGATGGACGGCACTACGTCTCCGGCTATCCACATCTGATACGGCAGTGCTTTCTTTTTGTCCGAACGTCCCAGAAAGAAATACACGCCGTTTTCTGTCAGGCAAAGCATTTCCTGATAACCGCCGGGGGTATTAATCCGTTTAATACCCTTCCAGACTTCTGGCACATGCGCAACTATGTTGGGCTGCCAGTATGAATACTCCAATGCCTCTGCTACGTCCTTTGCCACAAACCATATTTCGCCGTTGTCTTCGATTGTGCGAACTTGGAACTCTTCATTGCTGAATATTTGTATCGCGCTCTCTTTCATGTGATTTTCTCCTTCCTATATCTAAAAACAATGCTTCACCTCTAATTTTTACCAGTACAATAAGTACATACTCTCGAAAAGGGGGTGAAGCAAATGAAAATGAAAAACGTACAATCTAGTCATCTGAAGGCTGTAGGTTATGATAGTCAGTCTCAGATTTTAATCGTTCAGTTTCATGGAGGGCGTATCTACCAATATTCAAATGTGCCAGCGTCTGAATATCAAGGTTTAATGTCTGCGTCCTCTTATGGAACTTACTTTGACCGTTATATCAAGAAGCACCCTGAGCGTTATCCTTATGTTGAGCTGACCTAATCGGCTCAAGTGCTTTAGCTACTATCTCGATTGCGTCCTTCGTATCTATGTCCCATGTATACGCCAAATCAGAAACATCGGTTACATGAAGCCCGTGCAGATAATTCAGCTCATGCAGTGCTACTTCTAACGCTAACTGCACGGGACTCATCTTGTCGCTGTCCTTTGGAAGTAATATTTTTCTCACCTCTCATGCTT
This sequence comes from Synergistaceae bacterium, assembly GCA_017427625.1. Taxonomy (GTDB): domain Bacteria; phylum Synergistota; class Synergistia; order Synergistales; family Aminobacteriaceae; genus JAFUXM01. Next base: position 19,307 of record JAFRSL010000023.1, read on the forward strand.
TACAACATGTCATAACAATACAAATCCCACCTTTTAGAACGAACTCCGGCACGGCGGGCTGTCGGAGGTGTATGTAGTTTCGCGGCTTCGTTGTGCCTTGTATGTGTCAGGTGTTAAGGCTTCCTCTCCAACAACCTCATGAAGTGCCTTAATTTTTTACCTTGAACTTTTTCAATTCGCTGGGCTCGTCAGTTAGTGACTCACACCAAGACGGAGCTATACTGTTACTCCGTTTCGCCCTGTGCTGTCTCCATCAGCATTAACAGCGGGTAATTCTCATGGGCTAACATATTCGTCAAATTCATCAATCCTTGCGGTGTTATCAGCGTTATTGCGTAAAATCCTCCGCTCACTTCTAGATTGAACAGCCCGCGCTCGATTGCTCGCTGAGTCGGCTTGTTGTACTGCCGTCCACGTCTCGAACAAAGCAATCCCTTTTCTCTGCAATACCGAAACAAACGATTCTGGCCTATCGGTATTCCGTGCTGTGCTAAGAATTGCGCTCCACTCTGAAACGTTACGCTTCCCTTCTGCGACAAAACTGCTAATCCCAGATTCGCAAAAGGGCGTGAACTGTCAAGCTCCTTCCGTAATCCGCGCACTTCCGACTGTGAATCCGCGTAAAGTTTCAATACTCGCTCGAACGCTTCAGGGTCTTTCTTCAATGCCACAAGCGTTTTGTCTGTCAGGTACATTCCATATTTGTGAATCTGCGGCAATACTTCATGCGTAACCCACCGTGTAAAATCTTTAGCCTCTGTTTTTCGGCTCTTGAATATCAGTTTGTATACGCCGGGTTCACTCACAAGATTCAAGAACTGTGCGCCTCCACGCTGGCCGGAATGACTGTAACTATTAGTTACGGTCATTTTTTCATCGTCATCAAGCGCACTTACAGCTTTTCGGGCATTGTTTAAGCCCAGAATGTCGCATACGTCTTTCGCAACAAACCAGACTCCGCCGTCTTGTTCTACTGTGCGTACCTGCTGCCCGTTGTAGCTGAAC
>JAFRSL010000213.1 GCA_017427625.1 Synergistaceae bacterium
CCTGTCAGGCCACTCGTCGATTTTGTCAGCAAGTCCGACTCTCGCCAAAAGCTCCTTTGCCTTAGCGTCTGCCTCGTCCTGCGTCATAATCTTCTGGTCGACAGGCGCAAGCGTCAAGTTCTTCCTCACCGTCAAATGCGGGAACAAATAGAAATGCTGGAACACCATTCCCATCTTCCGACGAACCAGGTTAATGTCGCACTCAGGGGACGTAATATCCTCGCCCTTGAACGTGATCACGCCCGATGTAGGCTCTTCCATTCGGTTGAGGCAGCGGAGAAAGGTTGACTTTCCAGAACCTGAAGGCCCGATTACAGCGATCTTCTCACCCTTATGGATTCCAGTTGATATTCCGTTGAGGACGCTCAATGTCCGCCCGTCCTGAAGACGGAAAGTCTTGTGCAAATCCTTAACCGTAAGAATCATATCATCATTCATGGCCGATTACCCCCTTCTTCCACGGCTGAGCCACTGTTCGAGCTTCTTCACAAGGCGAGTCAGCACCATCACCATTATGAGGTAGATTATCGCTACCATCACAAGCGGCTGTGAGTGTTCGAGCGTCAACGCCTGAATGTTCTGTCCGGCTCTCGTAAGGTCGTCAATCCCAATGTATCCGGCGATTGATGTCTCCTTCAACAGTGCTATGAACTCGTTGAACAGCATGGGGACAACGTTACGCAACGCCTGAGGAAGAATTACATGCCTCATTGATGATCCATATGTAAGCCCCAATGACCTCGCCGCCTCCATCTGTCCGGGGTCAATCGACTCAATTCCGCCCCTGAAGATTTCCGCGACATACGCCCCCGAATTGAGGCCGAACGCCAGAATTGCAATGTACTCTGTGTTGAGGTCTCTTGCTGACGCGAATATCGTGAAGTTCCAGATTAGCAGCTGAACCATCGCAGGAGTCCCGCGCAAAACCGTGATGTATGTCTCAGCGAGTTTGTTGAGGACGGGGATGTGCATTCCGCCGTTGTAGGCAACTCGTATGACGCTGAGTATAAGCCCGACGATTACGCCGATTATCGTTGCGCCCGATGTCATGAAAATTGTCGACTTCAGGCCGTCAACGAGCATCATGTAGCGGTCGTCCTTCACGAAATTCTGATAGAACCTCCTGTTGAAGTCAGCCCATGCCTCAGCCGTGAAGAACCCAGACTCCCAAAGCGCGTAAACCAAGAACGCCCCGACAAGTCCAAGAAGTATATCTCCGCGACCTGCGCCCTCGTAACGCTTACTTCTCATAGTCATTTGCCCTGACAAGCGCAACCTGCCTCACACCGTCAACATAGTTGTCCGAGAAGTCCATGTTCTCCTTGCGCTCCTCGTTCACTGTGATGCCCGCGCAGATCATGTCGACTTTTCCGGTTGACACTGCTGTGGGGAGAGCGTCGAAGTTCATGTTGATGATTACGAGTTCTTTGTTGAGCTTCTTGGCGATGTTGGCGCACATCTCAATGTCGATGCCGATGAAGCCGTTTCCGACTTTCAGCTCATAGGGCGCGAATCCTGCCTCTGTTCCGACGTAGAGCTTTCCGCCTTCTGCACCCTTGTTGAAGTCGATATCGCTCGGTTTGACTGCTGAGTAATCCCCGTCGATGTACTTCGCAAAGATCGCGGCCATCGTTCCGTCAGCCTTCATCTCTGAGAGTGCCTTGTTGACCTGTGAGACAAGCTCGGTGTTCCCCTTCTTGAAGCCGATTGCGTAGCTTTCCTCGCTGAGTGCCTCGTCCATGATGGCGAGTCCTTCGACTTCGTTGAGGAACCTTTTCGCGGGCATCTCGTCCATAACGATTGCGCGGATCTTCTCCTGCCTGAGAGCCGCAACTGCGTCAACGTACTTCTCGTATGTCGTGAGGAGTTCGCCCTTCTTGTCGCCAAGCAAGTCCTCAGCGATGTACTGCCCTGTTGTCCCGCGCTGTGCTGCAAGCCTTTCGCCCTTGAGGTCGGACAGGGATTTGAGTTTTCCGCCGTCAGCAAATGCACACGAACATAACGCAACTACCATCATTAACGCAAAAATTTTCTTCATGGTAAGAAAATCCTCCCTGTAAAATTTTGTGGTTAATTATAGCTTAATCGTTCTTCATTTCGCCATCTCAATAGCTCCCCGGCTTTCGAAAAGATAAGGCTCGGAGATCACTACTCCTGCCATCTTGTCGAGAGGATAAGGCAGCAATTCACGCTTCAGGTTGTAGGCGTTGCGTGTCCAGAAAACAGCATCGACACGCCCCGATGATATTGCCGTCTGTCTTGCTCCCGCACTAAGGCTCACAAGCTCAATGTTCCGCCCGGTCCGTCTTGAAAGCTCCGCGAGAAATGCAGTGTTGAAGCCCGCAGGCCTCCCATCCGAAAGTATGCAGTCCATCGGAGGAATGTCTCCTGTTACAGCCACCTTCATCGTTTCCGCACCATCAATCTTCGACATCTCGACGGCTACGGGGTCATTGTCTCCGAGTTCGGTGATGTTCTCGCGTATAAGGCGTTCGAGAGTACCGTCAGCTTTCATGTCGTTGATTGCGAGGTTTATGGCAAGCATTTTCGCTTTGTCTTCCTCACGCATGGCCAATGACAGGCCGAGTATCGCGTTGTGCTTGTTGTCGATGAGGTTAAAATCTTTGTTGCGGGCTGTGATGTATTCGGCAGTGTAAATTCCAGTGGCGAAACGGTCGATCTGTCCCGCCCTAAGTGCCATGATCATCGAGTTCATGTCGTCGAATATCACGATCGTGTTCGTGTTCCTGAACATTTCTGACTTTCCCTCAGCTCCGGCAACGTTCTCAGTCCAGCGGATCACGTCATTTTCGTCCTGCCCTATTGGAGCAAGAACACCGATTTTCGCCGGTGAAGCATTGGCGATTGACGACAGCGCAAGTAATGCAAGGATTGTTATTATTCTCTTCACGTTAAGACCTCCTGTGAAATTTTTGCGGCTTATTATAGCGTAATCGCTCTTCATTAGCATAGCTATAGTGTGAATTGGTAACAAAAAAATCCCCGAAAAACTCTCAGGGCTTCTCACACTATTTTCTTTCAGAAGGAACCTAATTCACCGCGCAGACTTCGCCGGAACTCACGAAATAGAATGTCCCGTCAGCATAGAACCCGTCATACGTCATTCCGTCAAGCTCGGTTATCGCGTTCTTCAACTCCCCTGTCTTGGCGTCAAGAACGATGACATTCCCCGAAGCCTGAGCCGCAAGAACAACTCCGCCGCCGATCAACGGAGCCGCGGCAATCTCTCCGTCCCTGACCAGAGACTCGCATCTCCATACTTCCGCGCCGTTACGGGCATTCAAGGCAACAACCTTTCCGCGCCCTGTCCCAACAACTACGATACCCTCCGCAACTGTGGGCTGTGTCGTGATTGGGTCGCCGACTTTCGCAGTCCAAAGATGCTCGATGCCATCAATCTTGACCGCTGTTACTGAGCCGTCCCAAGACGAGAAGTAAACGACTCCGTCCTTTACCGTAGGAGTGTTGAGCGCACCGCCTGCACCGCCTCCGCCTATTCTCTTTCCGTTCCTTGCGTTGATGACGCTGAATGTGCCGTCATATTCGCCGAGAAATACGAGTCCGCCGCTGTATGAGGGTGCAGTCCTCAATCCCTGATCGCTGGCAAGATATGTCCAGTCAACTTTGCCGTTCCTCTCGTCGTGAGCGTAGAGTTTCCTGTCAGCCTTCGCCGCGAAAACCTTTCCGCCTCCAACCGTCGTGCCGTCAGTGAGTGCCTCGTGGGTGTCAACTTCGTGCATGTCGTCGTGTTCGTTGGGGACATAGCTCCAGTGCCTTGCGCCGTTCGAGATGCTGAGGCAGGTTATTGCTCCGTCCTCCTGCGCGAATATTACATGGCCGTGCGCGGTTATCGATGGAGTTCCGCAGACCATGCTTGTCGTGCCCTGTTTCGCCCAGATTACTTTGCCTGTGTTGCTGTTGACCGCGTAGAATCTTCCGGTCTGGTCTCCGAAGAGAAGAGTATGCCCCGAAAGAGACACACCGCTCGTTATGCGCGCGTCATAAGGGAATCTCCACACCAGTTTCCCCTCGACCGCCCATGCCTGTGCCGCAAAGAGAGCCAGAACGAATACGAATACTGCTATGCAAACTTTTTTCATTGCTGATATTCACCTCGTAAAAAATTTCTAACATTCTAGCATTTATTTTTTTTCTACGCTATACTACTTTCTACGCTATACTACTTTCTACGTATTTGATAATATACTTGTCTGTAAATCAATCTTGAAAGGAGATTTTTCCTATCATGAAAAAGGTTTTGCTAAGTGTTCTGCTTGTTGTTCTGTCTGTATCAGCAGCTTTCGCGGGTGCTACGGAGGATTTGTTCGTTGCCGTAGAAGATGAAATAACGTCCGAAGCGTTACAGGGTTTCCTTAAGGCCGGTGCTGACCTCAAAGCAAAGAATGAGGAAGGAAAGACCGTTCTCATTTTCGCGGCGGGTTTCAAGAACAATCCTGAGACGTTCCAGACTCTCATCGACGCTGGTTCAGATGTCAACGCAAAAGACAATAAGGGCTGGACTGCTCTGATGGCTGTTTCACTGGGCGTAGCAAATCCCGAAACCGTCAAAATCCTCATCAAAGCCGGTGCAGATGTCAACGCAAAGAACGAGGACGGTCTCACCGCGCTCATGGCCGCCTCAGCAGATGACAGGAACGTCGAGGCCGTGAAAGCACTTCTCGAAGCAGGCGCAGATGTGAAAGCAGCGGACAGCAACGGAGCGACTGCCCTCATGTATGCGGTTGCCGGGAATGATACTCCTGCGTTGGCGAAGGTTCTCATTGATGCGGGCGCGGACGTGAACGCGAAGGACAAGGACGGAAAGACAGCGAAGGATTACGCGGCAGAAAACGCAAATGCGGAGATGAAAAAGCTTTTCGAGTAACCTTTCTGCAATAACTTGGATAGGTTTCACTGGATACAAAAAGAGAACTCTGAAGACGTTTCAGGGCTCTCTTTTGTTTTTGTGAACGTTACATTTTCTCCATAGCCTTGACCGCAAAATCCACAGCATCGCCCCTCGTAATCTCACCTTCAGGAAGTGAAAGCTCCGAGCCTGTGAGTTCCTTCACACGCGCCGAAAGTTTCTGCCTGTCCTCATCGCTCAGACTCTCGTCAACCCCGAACCTCCCGGCGTTCAAGTCCCCTGTAACCTCCATTATCGTCGGGATACCATGAGTCTCATTGCTGGGATATTCCTTCGGCTCAAGGAGGCCGTAGAGATTCGAGAGCTGAATATTTCGGTTGTGCTTGTGTTCCGGCGGTACGTCAGAATACGCGCAGAGCGACAAGTTCACCCCAGCTTTCAGCAGCGCAGACTGAACATGTATAGCCTTGACCTCACGGGGCGGAAGATTCCTCAGGACTGATAATGCCGCCAACGCTCCCGCCGCCTGACCCGTCATCATCGTTATGGGCTGAAGCCTCAATGCTCCCGAAACAAGCCGCGACATTGAGAGGTTCTTTTCCGCGAGGATTAGGCCGTCGATATTTCGCGGGACTAACGTTCTCATTGGCACCTGAAAATTTCCCATCGGCCTGTGCTGCTCAATGTAGACCGCTTTCTCCTGAATATCGCTCTCCATGTCAGCCTCAATGTCCGTGTGATGAAGGTCAAGGTGGTAACGACCAATCGCTATTGCGTCCTGAAACTCATGACTCTTCCTGCCGTCCTTGTAGCTCAGCGAGTTCTCGTGAAGCTCCCTTGATGTCAGCGTGTATTCACCGACTCCCCTTCTCGACTCCCTCACGTAAGGTACGGGCGGGCAATGGCGGGCAATTACCTTCCATTCGTCCGGGAGATCCTTTGCGGCTTCCGGAAGTTCACCGTATTCATTCTCATCAACAGACCAGTCCTCGCCGAGTTCGTTCTGAACGTAGTAGATGAAGTGCAATGTCTTTATGAGCGCATCACGTTCGAGGCGTTTTCGGAGGTTTCTGTCCTCAAGGTACGAGACTGGGAGGCCGTACTTTGCTCCTAATCTCTGCTGGCCGGGAAAATCATTGCCCCAGTTCACTGCGCATTTCGTGAACAAGTGCCAGTTTTCGCGCGAAGAGTCGTAATTTCCGGGCGTGAAAGAATCAGGAATGCCCCTGTATGCGTTGTGAGAGACGAAATTCACGGGTAGCTTGACGGGATATACTCCCTCGAAGTCAGAGCCGTCGCGCGTAACGTAATTCGCGTAGTTCAGCCTCGCCATGTCGTAGCCTGGAAGCGGATTTTTCGGACGGAGATGATCGGGTACACCGTCGGGGTACTTTCGTATCACCGTCGTCCATGTGATGTCCTGAATCATTGCGTCGGGGTTGATTGCGGGGGTGATTGAGTTTCCGGCCCTGTAGTCAGCTCCTGCGAGCGGGAGAATGTCGCCGTATTCTGTCGCGTCAATGAGGACTTTGCAGGTTATGTTCCTGAGACCTTCGGGTGTTCGGACGATTACGCTGTTTATTCGCGGGGCATTGCTTACGCTGTCGTTGTTGACGGAGATTACTTCCTCTTTTCCGACACCGATGATTTCCGACTTGTAGAGAATATCAGGAGCGTCCTCGCCTCTTGCCATGTCCTGAAGAATCTTGTTGCCGATGTGAGGCTCGAAGGCTTTGAAGCTGGTACTCCAGTAGCTTGTGTTGATTGATTTTCCGCGAGCAAGGTAATATTCCTCAACCCTGCCTATGAAGTCGGCATAAATTCCGCTTGACTGATTGCTTAGGTCGTCCATGTTCGGGACTCCTGCTGCGACTGCCTGGCCTCCGAGCATGTTTGAAGGTTCGACAACTAGGACTTCCGCCCCCATTGAGGCCGCCTGAATTGCCGCTGAGATTCCGCCTGTTCCTGCTCCGGCTACGATGATGTCGTAGTGATCCTGAATGTTCAAGGCATAAGCAGGTGTTAATGTGAGCATGGCTATGAGTACGAGAATGATGAACACGATTTATCCCTCCTGTGTGAGATTTACGATAGAGATTGTATCAGATGATATTGTGTGAAAATATAAAGCGAACGCAAAATTCACCGTAATCTGCAAGTGTACTCCATACAAAAAACCTCCCCCGCTTTCCGCAGAGGAGGCGCAAGATTTTTACTCTCTAAACTATTCCGCGAACCTCGCACGCATCATCGGCTTAATTCCGCCAGCCTCGAGAATCTTCATGGCCTGATCCCCCAGCTTCTCGCACTGGAAAACTTCACCTGTCTCCTCAACCTTCACTGTCCCGGCCTCAAGGTCAAGCGTAAGAGTCTCCCCAGCTTTCACTTTCTGGTTGATACCCTTGCAGACAATCGGAAGAAGTCCCAAGTTCACGGAGTTCCTGAAGAATATCCTGGCGAATGAATCCGCAAGAACCGCGACCGCCCCCATGTTCAGAAGCGAAATCGGAGCATGTTCCCTCGATGACCCGCAGCCGAAATTCCTCCCCGCAACAACGAATCCACCCTGCGGAAAATTCCTAGCTATGTCCTCGCTCACTCCGCAAAGACAGTGTGAACCGATCTCCTTAGGGTCTGTTATCGCCAAGAAACGCCCCGGATATATCTGGTCTGTGTCAATGTTGTCGCCGATTACGATACATTTTCCCGTCAAAACTTTCTGCATTATCGTCCACTCTCCTTAGTCCAGAAATTCGCGCGGGTCTGTGATTTTCCCGTTCAACATGCTAGCTGCCACTGTTGCCGGACTTGCAAGGTACATCAATGCCTCCGTTGACCCCATTCGTCCCGGGAAGTTCCTGTTCGTGCTTGTTATGCAGACTTCGCCGGGCGCAAGAATGCCCTCGTGCGCTCCGAGACATGCGCCGCAGCCGGGAGTCGAGATTGTTGCG
>JAFRSL010000214.1 GCA_017427625.1 Synergistaceae bacterium
AGCACAGGCCGTAGAGATTGCCGCGCTCCCAACCATAACCCTCACTGATGGCGATAGCGTTCTGCGGACATACGTTGACCCCAAAGATCTCTCAGCTTTCACACTCACTGATCAGGACGGCAAAACATACGAATACGGCAGGGATTACGTCCTTAGAATCAATGACACTGGCGACGGCTATGCGGTTTCGTGGCTGGTGAAGAGTCCTGTTGACGGTACATCAGCATCAATTACTGACGCAAATACAGTAGTAGCGACGTATGCGCAGTACAGGAATATCAGTACCTCCTCTTTCACGTCTGCTCCATTAGCGGCAAAAACTTACAGCCTATCCTTCCAGCCCGAAGCACCAGAAATGTCCGAGCAGGGAAGCTCAACTCTTGACGTTACAGGCTGGACGAATATCACAGTGTCAGACGGCACAAAGACTTATACCGAAGGCACAGATTACACGATCAGCGGCAACACAATCACATGGTCAGGCACAACCCCAAGCACTGATGACAAATTCAACGACTTCTCCTTGCTTCAGCAGGCCTACACCAACACCACAGGCTCATCATCAATCCCGCGAGTAACCCTCACTGACTCCGACGGCGTACTCCGCACTTATCTCGACCTCAGCGACTCAGAGGTGAACTTCCAGCTCGCAGACGCAAGCGGGAACGCATACACTTACGGCAGGGATTACGTGATTCGTGTCAGCGATGACGGGCAGGACTACGTGATTTCGTGGGCGGTTACGGGCGATTCCAACAATGACGGCACGACTGATGTCAAGGACTTCAACCCCGTTGTTGCCGCTTATGCCTCAGAGAAGGACATCAACACATCAAACTGGAGGACCGCTCCGACAAGCGGAAATTTCACGTTCACAACGACCTCCACGAAGACGATCTCGCTGTCAGGAAACGTAAAGGCTACTGACACCGACAAATCACTTGCTCACGTCCTGAACTCGTCATCATTAACCAGCGCGGATTATTCAAGCATCTCAATACCAGGCTACACTCAGGGCAAGGATTATGTCATCGACAGCACTGGCACAATACGATGGCTTAACCAGAACAGCACGACTCCCGAAGCGTACAAGGCAACGTACAAATTCAGCGATACGGCTTCCGTTACAGTGTCGAACATATCAGCATCAGGCACTAGCATAAGTGTGAGAATGCCCAGCCTGACAGATATGGGCGTAAAAACATTTGTGGGGGACAAACTCAACGGCTCAACCTCCTACAACTATGTTGACGAGAACGAAGGCAAAGCGGCTTTCACCCTCACTGACAGCGCGGGGAATACATACGAGTACGGCAAGGATTTTGCGGTGAGATGCTCATCTCTTACCAGTACATCACTTCAGCTCGTCATGCCGAACAACGGTTACTGGCCTTCCAGCTTCAGCAACACGACAAGGACAATCCCCGCAAACGAGACACTGACGCTGACATATAACAACACGGTATCTCGCTTCGTGTATTCGGAGGACACTCTCAAGGACGGGCTAGGGTTCAAGCCTTCAGACTTGAGCAAGCTGACTATAACGGACGCTTACGGGAACGAGTACACGAAGGATACGGACTACGAGATCGACGCTTCGAGAAATGTATCATGGGTTGAAATTGAGGATTTGCCTGCACCGAACTCCTACACTGCAAGCTGCACTCTCGTTCAAGTTGACATTACTCCTGACTCCTCAAAGAGCAACTACGATTCATTGCTGACGGCTTCAGCTCTCCCAATTACCACTATCACAAATTACGGTTTTCCGACTGTTGATATAGCTATACCTAACAAGATCGTAAGAACGATAGATGCTCTTAACCCTTCTGCCCCTGATGGTTATACGTTCTCTATTGCCCTGAAGAGCAGCGACGGGGATTATACTGTGTCAAGCGATTATGTTTACGGCAGAGATTACACTGTAAGAAAAACAGATGATGCCAGCAATACAAGCAGAGGTTTGCTAGTAGCATTCCACAACAGGGCGGAAGTTACCAACTACAAAAATCATGTAACCTCCAACCCTTCCACATATGGCACTGTAGACCTTTCAGGCACGCCGCATAACCGTCCAAGCTCAGATTACAGGGTCAGCCTTGTACATAAAGCAGAAAGCACGGACGCTTCCTCATTGTCATCGCTCATTAGTGAGGCTAATGGAAATTATGACAAGATTATTCTCACGGGCGACAACGGCAGGACGTACACCTATGTCAGTGATGTCAAAGATCTCGGCTACACCAACTTCACCATAGTTGACGGCGAAATCATGTTCCGCCCATCAGATACACCCAAGCACCCCGCTGAAGGAGTCGGCTACACGTTCACTTACGACGCATTCTCCGTTGAGGGGACTGACACATACAGCTCCGCAAACACAACTCAGGAAGTCTCAATAGCAATCTCTGACGATGCCGGAAATATTGGCGGAAATGCCGTGAGCTATGAGCAGATTCTCTCGTTCGCAAGCGTCTCTTCAACCGAAACCGACCAGGACAAACTCGACTCCGCTCTGGGCAGCTTCTTCTCACTCACTGACAACAGCGGAAACTCCTACGTTTACGGCAGAGATTACAGGGTCAAGAAAGGCTCAAGCACTGACGCTGATACAGGCGAATCCTCAACGGCTATAGAGTGGATTTCCGGCGGCAATACTCCTGCTGACGGCGACAGCTTCACACTCACTTTCGCAGGCATTGAGACAATCTCAACAACCCTCCAGCGTTCGGCAACTGATGATGCGTTCTCACCTTCCGTAACACTCGATGACCTTGACGAAGGAACTGTTACAATCACTCAGGGCATGAAGACTTTTTACGAGGGCGTAGACTTCAAGCTTGCCAAAGATAGCGACGGCAACGCGGCAATCGAGTGGATCTCTGACGATGACGGCGGATATGAATGGTTCTACCCCGAAGCCGGAACAAGCTACACCGTGAACTTCACCGACGATGACGGCAATGTAACCTCATACACGGGCTACAAGAACTCATCAGACACCCTCGACATGGCCGACTTGGGAATGTCCACAGCGAACGGATCAATCAGCCTACAATACGGCAGCGGACTTTCATACAAGCTCGACGCGCCTTCCCAGTATGACAGTGACGGGAACGAGATTGCGGACACTGACGGACACGCGGCTATAAGGTCAGCATATTCCACAGACATCACGAAGAGCGGAACGTCCTTCAATTTCCGCTGGCTCACACCAACTCTCACGTCTCACTCGAATCTCCCCTCGATGAATGATGAGATCACAGTTGAATATGAGTACGACGCTAACACGTTTGACCTTGAGGACGATTCGGACGGTGATTTGCTTTACGCTCTGGGTTTCGTGAAATCCGACAAGACTACGTATGACGATTACACGGAGGCCAAGAACGCTATACTTGATGTTGACGGCGAAGAAGTAGAGAGGGACTCGAACGACATAGGCGCGGATTACGAGAACGAACTCATCAAGGGCGTAACTATGCACCTCAAGGGACTCGGCGAAGTCTCGCTCGACATTTCACATGACGCTGAGAAGGCTGTTACGTCGATTCAGAGTTTTGTCGACAACTACAACGACCTCATGAGCTGGATGAACACCCGAATGAGTGAAAAGCAGGTTGACGAGGACACGAAAGCCACGATTGACTCTGACGACTTCCGAATGAGATGGGGACTTCTTCACGGAAACTCGCTCCTCCGTAACACGAAGAGCCAGATGCGAAGCCTTACGTCCCAGAATTTCACGTTCTCGTTCACACAGCGCAAGAGCAGCGAGGAAGTCTACGGCCCGATGTCATTCAACGGCCTGAGAACTTCATCGACGCTTAGGCTTAGAATTGGGACGAAGTATGTTGATGTTACGATTGACCCGACTGACACGCTGGAGACTATCGTGAAGAAGATTAGCGACGACACTAAGGGCGGGGCGATGAACGACATCTACTACGACGACAACGGCGAGAAGCTTAAGACTCCGTTGCTCAAGGCACTTGTTGAGAATGACAAGCTTGTGATACAGTCATCGAGCAACGACGAAATCACGATGTCAGGTTCGGCGGCCATGAACGCCCTCAAGATGAACTACACCTACAAGGGCTTGTACCAGATAGGACTCGAGTCGACGTCGGACGATTACGGCAAGAGCGGTGAACTTGTCTTTGACGAGAGCGAGTTCATGGAAGCTCTTGAGGATAATCCTGACGAGGTTCAGGCGTTGATGCTGAAGTTTGTGGGGAATTTCGACACGTGGATAAAATCAATGCTCAACAGCTCGGCTTCCGGCGAGACATCGGGAACGTTGACGCGCGAAATCGAGAACATTCAGACCAGGATTGACAGCATCAATGAGTACTTGGAGAACTATCAGGAGAGGCTCGACCGAATGGAGGAGAGTTTGAGGACGAGGTACGCGAACACTGAGACTCAGTTCTCGAAGCTCTCACAGCAGGCGAACTCAATCGCGGCGATTCTGAACCAGCTCAACGGTACAGCAACCGGCGGCGGTTACGGACAGACAAGCTCATAGAAAATACTCCGGCACTCCCTGAGAGATTGGGGGGTGCTTTTTTTTGCGGCCTAATATTTTTCTGCAAGGATATTCTTCACGGCCTCAATGTCCCCGCACTTTACGACACAAGAGCGTCCGTCATGAAGAGTCTCAGAGTTTCCTCCTGCGTCATAGGCGATCACTGGGATACCGCAGGCTTCGGCTTCAAGACAGACGGTCGGGTAATTCTCCTCACGGCTTGGCATGAAGAAAACGTCAGAGGCTGTGTAAATCTCAGCGAGTTCTCTGGGGCTTTCCGTCCGCTGAATGGCGATGATATTTCCGGGCAATGCTTTAATTTGCGACGGAGTTAATCCCACAAGTACAATCGCAAATTTATCGTGGTCAAGAATTTCCGAGAGCTTCACAAAATCATCGAGGCCCTTGCGTCTCTCCCATATACTCGCTACTCCAAGAACAATAACTTTCCCTTCGAGATCATATTTTTCCCGGAAGTTTGAGGGGGTTGGCTTGAAAATTTCCGTGTTTATTGTGTTGTGCCTGACTTCGACGGGGTAATCCTTCAGGAAACTTTGCTTAACGAGTCCGGCGAGCCAGTTTGAAGGCGTTATTATCGTCATGTCCTTTACGCCAGTGAAGAGCCGCCGTTTGTCGTCATAATTCCTGTAACTGTTATCTCTGAGGCTTGAGGGGTATGAATTTCTTTCGGGGCAATTCCCGCAGTGAGTCCTCCATTTCTCACAGCCTGACATCGTGAAATACGCACAGTGCCCCGTGAAGCTCCAGCAGTCATGAAGCGTCCAGTATACTTTCATATTTGGCCGTGATTTTATCCAGCCGAAAAGCATCTCGATATTGATATAGTAGCCGTGAATATTGTGAAGCCAGAGAAGATTGGGGTCATAATCGTCCGCCCACTTCAGAAATTTCCTCGTTGCCCTCCGTGAATAGAAACCGTGCCTGTCAGTGAGTCGTGTCATTATCGCGTGAGCATGAACATCCCACATTGTCCCTATCCTCACTGCAATATCGTCGCGCTTTCCCGGAAAACGTCCGTAAGCAATCCTGACTTCATGGCCTTCGCGTTCATATTTTTCAGCGAGGGAGCAAGTGATTTTCCCTGTGCTGGTTTTCCCGAATACCTGATTGATGAATAAT
>JAFRSL010000215.1 GCA_017427625.1 Synergistaceae bacterium
CTGTGTACGAGCGACGAGAAGAATGGGTAATTCACCTTCTTGAGATGGATAATGACGGTGTAGGGGTCAACGATTTCCACGTGATCCAGGTCCTGCGAGTACGTGTGAATGTGCGAACCTGCGGGAGTGTTTGCGCGCTCAAGGGAGAATTTCACGTCCTCGGCGGTCATTTCGTCTCCATTGTGGAACTTCACGCCTTTTCGGAGGTACATCTTGTAGGCCGTGTCTGAGAGGAACTCCCACTTTTCCGCGAGGCCCGGCCTTAATGTGCCGTCGGGGTTGAGGAAGACAAGCGTGTCGTAGATGTGCGAACAGGCTCGGCTTGTGGGGTAATCGTTGTGGCCGATTGGGTCGAGAGTTGTTGCGTCGTACTGGTCAGCGACAACGAGGGTGTCTTTGGCGAATGCTGCTCCGGCCAATGACATCGCAAGAACTAGCGCAATGAGAAATGGATAAAACTTTTTCACTGTGAGAAAGCCTCCTCATATATTTGGAATGGATAGAATGATACGTGAAAACAGGCCATGTGTCAAAAGAATTTGGCGTGGCAATAAGCTGCCGCCCCTTACGGAATTAGCGGCTTTCTAATTTGTCATACTCGGTCTGAGAGTTTTGTGTCCTGCTTGAACTTCCCACACTTAGGACATATTTGGTTGTCGGCATACTTTTCGGATCAGCAGCCACGATAACCGAGGAGTTTCTTGAGTTTCTTCTTCACTAAAAATCATACAGTTATTGACTGGTAAAATTAAATTGTATTAAGATACATAACACCTAAAACATTTTAAGAAGAGAGGTAATTTATATGCGCAGAAGAATTTCGGCAGGCTTCATTGCATTCTTCACATGTTCCATAATCTTGCTGTTCTCCGCAGCAGCTTCAGCAGACACCTATGATGTCGTAGGTACAGGCAAAAACGGCGACGTTCATGTATCTGTTACCATTGAAGCCGGTAAAATCGTGGGCATTGAACTTCGTGAGCACCAGGAAACCCCTGGCATCTATGAGGCAGCGGCGGAAAAAATCCCCCAGTCAATCATCGCAAACCAGTCCATCAACGTCGATGCTGTGTCAGGTGCTACCATGACCTCAGACGCAATCAAGGAAGCTGTCGCAAAGGCTATAACGCTCGCAGGTCTCAATGTTGACGACTACAGAAAGGCTGTAGCAAAAGCCGGGGAAGGTATCGTCAAAGAAGACTCCGCGAAAGTCGTGGTTGTCGGCGGCGGCGCGGCTGGAATGATGGCGGCCATCAAGCTCGCTCGTAACGGCGTCGATGTCCTGGTCATTGAGAAGGGCGCAACGATCGGCGTTGCAAATGGCTGGAACTGCGGCGGGCCTATGGCTTCAAACACGAGCGTTCAGAAAGCCGAAGGAGTAACCATCACTGATGAGATGCTCTTCAACGACCTCACTGAAGACGCGTATCTCACCAGCGACAGCAGACTGCTCCGGCGAGTCCTGGCACGAACTGGAGAGGCTGTTGAGTTACAGCTCAGTACAGGGCTTGTTATGTTCCTTCGACCTGACAACTACGGAGCTGGATACCGTTCCCGTCATGGCTACAAGACCGCCAAGGCAGACAGACCCGCGTTCATCAAAGACGCTTACCTGAATGCGGGCGGACGCTTGATGTGTGAGACAGCCGGAGAGTCCCTGATTCTTGAGAACGGCAACGTTACAGGAATCAGAGCAAAGAAGTCGGACGGAAGCATCTTGAACATCAAGGCCGATGCAGTGCTTCTTGCCACAGGCGGCTATCTTGGCAACAACAGCATCATCAAGAAGCATTGGGGAGACATTAACGTTAATCCTCTGGGAAACACTCTTTCAACCGGCGATGGCATTATGATGGCCGAGAAAGCTGGCGGAATGTTGGAGGAGAGCAGCTTTGCCATGATCTCCAACGAGTTCGGCGGCTCAAATAAGAAGGGCGGGGGCTGGCAGCGTTCCAATGGGGCTATGACCATCGGAATTTACGGCGGACTTCTCGTTGACCCGAACGGCGAACGCTTCTTCAACGAGTACTACATGGCCAATCAGCCTTTATCGGTAGGCGGGGAGGCTGTACTCAGGGCAGGGAAATTCTATGCTGTTGTCGATCAGGCTTTCGTTGACGCTGTGAGTACAGTCGGATTGTTCGAGTATCTTGGCAATCCTGAGGACTGGTACGTCGGAACAATGACAGCGAAGGGTGTCGTCCTGAAAACTCTTCAGGCAGACTTGGACAAGGC
Organism: Synergistaceae bacterium; assembly: GCA_017427625.1. Taxonomy (GTDB): domain Bacteria; phylum Synergistota; class Synergistia; order Synergistales; family Aminobacteriaceae; genus JAFUXM01. The sequence continues at coordinate 2,236 of JAFRSL010000215.1, forward strand.
AGTAGTTCAGGGCTGGGCCGTTAAAGCTGACACAATCGAGGAGTGCGCAAAGTTCTTCGGAATGAGCAAGCTAGCTGAGACTGTGAGGGCCTACAATTCCTACTGTGAAGCTGGAAAGGACGAGGAATACTTCAAGAATCCCACCTTCCTGAAGCCCGTCTCAAAAGCTCCATTCTACGTGGTGGAATACGAGCCTTCTGCATGGGGTACACTTGGCGGAGTTCGCACAGACTCATCGCTTCGGGTACTGCGTTCCGACTTGAAGCCGATTAAGGGGTTGTACGCTGCTGGAGTCGATGCTGGTTCGCTGTACTGCCAGCCTTACTATCAGGTCGAGGGGACGGCTGTGGGATTAGCTTTCGGGTCAGGAATTTACGCGGCTGATGTAATAATGGCTGACTTAGCGAAGTAAACGTTGTATGATCTCCCTTGTTCATGCAGGGGAGATCGTTTTTCCCCACGCTCTCAATATTTCAGCTTTCACAATAGCTAGTTGTTCTGCATCCTTCTCCAGAAGCTGCTTCAAATACCCCTGTTCAATTACAATTGCCCGGCTTTCAGGATATTCCAGCTCAAAAGCCATACAGCACTGCGCAATTAACATTTCAAGCTCATTTGCACGTCCTGCTGATGTTCTAGGGACGCACCTATGCTCTTTGACGTACCGCATGACTTCATCTCTCGCAACTAAGCCCTTCAAGTTGGAGTAACGCTCATTGTATGGGTACTCAGTCAGTACTCTGAAGATGTCAACTTTGTCAGCGTCTCGAAGAATTTTTGTGTACATCGCTGTATTCTCTTCCATGTTTTCGGGAATACTTAGCTTGTTGTGCAGCCTTATTGCAGTTTCAGCAATGGCTTTCATTTCCTTTGATTCTTGTTTGACGAACGAGCCGAAGAGATTATCGTGAAACAAAATATCAGCCCCAAGTTCAGCGTGATCAATAGACAAGGCATCGAAAAACGTTCCGTATCGGGTAACCTGTTCAAAGCGTCCTATGTCATGAAGCAGTCCCAGAAGCCAAGCAAGATCAACATTAACCGTTGAGATACTTCCTGCAATCCTTTCTGAAATGCTAGCAACCCTGTAGGTATGAGCAATTTTTATGGCAATGTTTGTATTGTATGCGTCATAATTTTCCGTATAAGCTCTGAATGCCTCTAAGGCGCGCGATCTATCAATATGCTCTATCAATGTGAACTACCGACCCTCACGGATTTGGCGGCTTCCTAATTCAACGAGGTCAGCGCTCCGATTCTATGTCGGAGTCGTCTTGCCAAAGGAACGCAGTACGTCCTCTCCAAAGGCGTTTATGGCTTTAAGCCAAGGTTTCCTAGCGTAGCCCCGAAGGGACGCACCGTAGGTACCACGTTTATTTTCAAACTACATTTCGTTGTCGGAATTCATTTATTCCTGTTATTCAATAAAAAGAATTATATCACAGTTAACTTAACTTGCGCAATTCATCTCCAACTTATAGAAGGGGGAGTCTTCTTGCGCGTTATGGTAAATTTTCAC
>JAFRSL010000216.1 GCA_017427625.1 Synergistaceae bacterium
AGCAACAATATCGCCGGCTACACTCTGGATATTCTCGCGCTCAACGCTAAGGCATGAGGAAATTATCGCTGCTGATACTGCTCATCGGAGGGCTGTTGTCGCTTTGGCTTTCTGTTGACGTGAAACCTGAAAACGTAACCACGATATACAGCTCTCCGGCATTCTACGACACTCAAGGACGACTCTTTCACGTGAGACTGTCGCCTTCATCGGAGTGGCACATACCCGTACCGTTGAGCGAGATGGGGAAATGGTTGCCGCTAGTGGCCGTTAACGCAGAGGACGCTAGATTCTTCCGGCACATCGGGATTGACGCGCTCTCACTCTTGCGGGCAATGTTTCAGGACATCTCGCGCGGGAAGGTAGTATCAGGAGCATCAACAATAACCACGCAGGTGATCCGCCTTGCAGTCTCCGAACGTGAAGGGCGAAAGCGAACACCCCTCACAAAGCTCCGCGAGTTCATCATGGCGTTGAAGATAGAGCAGAAACTCACGAAGTCCCAAATCCTCGAAACCTATCTCAATCTTGCCCCATTCGGCGGAAACATAAGGGGAGTGCAAGCCGCGAGTCTGATATATTTTGGTAAAACTGCCTCACAGATTTCACCGGGCGAGGCATGCCTGTTGATAGGGATGTTGAAAGGCCCGGCATTATACCGCCCCGACACTCGGCCAAAGTCAGCCCTCAAACGCCGGAATCAGATAATCTCACTCATGGAACGCAAGAAAGTCTTTGCACACGACGAAGCTTTACGCGCTAGGCTTGAGGAGTTGCCAAGACGAAAATTCCCGCTGCCATCACGAGCTTTTCACTTCACCGAACTTGTACTCTCCCGTAAACTCGCAGGAAAGTCAGCAAGATTCGACACTACCCTGAATATTGAAGTACAGTCGAAACTTGAGGCAGTAATTCAGCAGGCATTGAATGATCTTCCGTCAGGCGTTTCGATTTCAGCAGGAATAGCGGACAATGAGACGGGAGGAATAATCGCGTGGTGCGGGAATGCCCGATTCGGTTACAACTCATCACCATACTCTTGGGTTGACTGCGGACGTGCGCCGCGTTCTCCTGGTTCAACGCTGAAGCCATTCGCCTACCTTCTCGCAATCGAGCAGGGAATATTGACACCTTCGACACTTTTGGCCGACACATCAGCGGCATTCTCAGGACGTGCGCCTAGAAATTTCGACCTGACTTACAGGGGAGCAGTTACGGCACGCACAGCCCTTCACGAATCTCTCAACGCTCCTGCAGTCCGTGTATTGCGAAGCTCAGGGAATGAGAGGGTATTGTCGTTCCTTCGGGGGGCGGGATTCAGGCATCTCACACAGTCAGCGGAATACTACGGCGACTCACTCATACTTGGAGGCTGTGAGGTTACATTGCTCGAGGAATTGGAGGCCTATACGTTCCTCGCGTCAATGGGAGTTCACAGGGGCTTGAAGGTGTTGAAGGGTGATAACATGCCCGGCGATGATCGTGCAAGCTCTGCGGGTTGCTGGATAGTGAGCGATATTCTGAGGTATGATGACGCTTTCACTGGTGGCTTGAAACTTTCGCTGAAGACCGGGACATCATACGGCTTGCGTGATGCTTGGGCGTGCTCATGGCGGAAGGGCTACACTGTCTGCGTATGGACTGGTAGGCCTGATGGGGCATCATGGGAGGGTCTTATCGGCGCAAGAGTCTCTGCACCTTTGGCTGTGAGGATACAGAGATTGTTGCCAGCCTCAGCGTGGTACGAACGTCCGAAAGATGTGATCTCACGGAGGGTATGCGCGCTCTCAGGAAAACCTCCGACGGCATTGTGTCCTTCAGCAAAATTGGAATGGGCTGTTGACGGTGTTAGCCATACGTTCCCCTGCGATATTCACGGGATGAAGTCAGCCGTAAACATGCCCAGGGAGTTCAACACTGAGACGGTGAGGAAAACTGACTTTGCGATAATCTCGCCGATACCTGGAGCGTCATACTTTGCGGCGCCATTCGACAGTGAGCGCAGAATCCCAATGAAGGCAGAAGGTACACGCGGAAAAATCTGGTGGTACATTGACGGCGAATATATGGGAGTCTCGGAAGGAGGAGCGACTTTCTTTCGGGGGATGAGTGATGGTGAACACACAGTGAGTGCTGTTGACGAGAACGGAAGAAGCTCGGCGGTCAAAGTGAAAGTTTACACGCCAGGAAAAAGGTCAGCGGGTGAAAAGCTGTTTTAAGCTGTATAATATTGCCAACACCAAGAATGCAACAAAATTCACAGCAAAGGAAGGCAATGGATGTCAAGAAATTCATCACGCAGACATAATAATGACGTAGACCACGAAAGACTCAGCTTTATTCCGCTCGGGGGCGTGGGCGAAATCGGCAAGAACATGTACGTCCTCGAATACGGCGATGAGATTATTGTCATCGACTCCGGCCTGAAATTCCCGGACAGCGAACTGCCCGGCATTGATTACATTGTCCCCGATATATCGTACCTTGAGCAGAACCGCGACAAAATCCTCGCAATAATCATCACACATGGCCATGAGGATCACGTCGGCGGCTTGCCCTATGTACTGCCTCGATTGGACGTTCCGCTTTACGGCACTCAGCTGACACTCGGACTAATCCGCAACAAGCTCATGGACGACATCCCAATGTACCATCCAGATTATCACGAGATAAGGGCGGGCGATGTCATAAAGATCGGCTCATTCACGGTGAGATTCATAGCCGTAGCGCACTCAATCCCTGACTGCGTGGCACTGAGCATCGAGACACCGTTAGGGCGGATAGTTCACACGGGGGACTTCAAGCTGGACAGCACACCAGTTGACGGACGAGTAACGGATTACGGGGCATTTGCCGAAGAGGGCGACAAGGGGGTAATGCTTCTTTGTTCCGACAGCACAAACGCAGAACGTAAAGGCTTCACTCCTTCAGAACGCATAATCTCAGGTACTCTCGACACGTTATTCCGGACATACAGGACGAAGCGGATAATAATCTCGTCATTCGCTAGCAATGTTCACAGGATACAGCAGGTAGCGGATGTTTCGGCGCGTTTCAACAGGAAGATAGCGTTTCTTGGCCGAAGCATGTTGAGGAATGTTGAGCTTGCGAGGGATACGGGGTATCTCAAGATTGACGGGAAGATGATAATTCAGGTCGAGGAGATCTGGAAGTACTCGAACAATAATCTAGTCGTCGTAACAACGGGAAGTCAGGGCGAACCATTCAGCGGACTCGTAACGATGAGTCGAGGCGAGAACAGGGCAATAGAACTCGGCGAGCATGATGTAGTGTTTCTCCTAGCCTCCGTAATTCCTGGCAACGAGAAGCTCATCAACAACACTATAAACCGACTCTTTGCTTTGGGCTGCGAGGTAGTCTACGAGAAGGACAGGCAGATTCACGTCTCCGGCCATGCTTCAAGCGAGGAGCTGAAGATAATGCTGAACCTTACGCGCCCCCAATACTTCCTCCCGGTTCACGGCGAGTACAAGCACCTAGTCCGTCATTCACAGTTAGCGCAGGAAGTCGGAATCTCGCCTCGAAACATATTCCTTATGGTGAACGGGGATGTATTGACATTCACGAGGAACGCGCCGCCGAAGAAGCACGGCCATGTTCGCGCAGGGGCAGTGATAGTTGACGGTCAGGCAGCAGGGAGCATAAAGAGCGAGGTCTTGAAGGAACGCCGCGAAATCTCAGAGGACGGAGTAATCGCAGTGGCAGTAGCTGTTGACGACAAGGGAAATCTCCTCGCCCCTCCGGCAATAGAGACGCAGGGAGTATTCATCTCAGAGGACAGCCGTGACATCTTCAAGGAGCTTTACGCCGTAGCAGAGCAGGCCGTACAGGAATTGGCGGGAAGGCGTGCAAATCCCGACGCAATACGGAACACACTGGGAACGCGTGTAAGGGATGTTCTAAGGAAGCGAAACTCGTCATTCGCGGTAGTAATGCCTATAGTGTCTGTAAAGCCGCGAGACGACAGCAACATTTACGAGAAGGAGTTTTTTTAGGTGCTACATTCAATCATACTAGGCGCGGTACAGGGATTGTGCGAGTTTTTGCCTGTGAGCAGTTCTGGGCATCTCGCATTATTCCAGATATTCATGGGTTTCAACGAGAATATGCTGACGTTCGACATATTGCTTCATTTTGCGACGCTGCTTGCGGTAGTTCTGTATTTCTGGCGGGACATATTGCAGATATTGCGTGAATGGTTCGGAGGCTGGTTCGGGAAGAGGCGTTCGGGCTGGTCATACGGCTGGACAATAATAATCGCATCAATGATAACGGCGGTAATCGGCCTAGCTTTGAAGTCAACCGCTGAAAGATTCTCCGAGAGCCTGATACTCGTCGGTGCAGGTGAAATCTTCACTGGCCTGATCCTCGTAATGATACCCATACTCTCATCGTCGCGAAGGAACTCATCTCTCCTCAGCATAGCAATGTTCGTTGGATTTGCGCAGGGAATAGCGGTATTACCCGGTGTATCGCGTTCGGGAATGTCGATAGCGATGGCGTTGTTCATGGGACTGGGAATAAGCGAGGCATTCCGATTCTCGTTCCTGATTTCGATACCGGCGGTGCTGGGAGCGACGTTGCTTGAGTGCGTGAAGTTCCTGAAATCCGGCCAGCCCGTATTCATGCCCGAAGGATACATATGGGGAGCTGCTGTAGCGTTCGTGTTGGGACTTTTGGCACTAATCTTCATGCGCCGACTAGTGAACGCAAAGAACTGGGCATTATTCGGGGTTTACTGCCTTATTGTCGGAGCATTGGCGGTGTTTCTGTCATGATAGTCCTAGCCTCAGGAAGTCCGCGAAGAAAATCGCTGCTTGAGAGCATAGGACTTGATTTCACGGTGTACATTCCAGACGTAGACGAGTCCCACGAACCTGAGGAAGCTCCTTCCGAATTGTGCCGAAGGTTGTCGCGTTTGAAGGCAGAAGCTGGGGCAGTCGCCTATCCTGACGCCATAGTCATAGCTGCTGACACAATAGTAGTGATTGACGGTGAGATTTTGGGCAAGCCGTCGGGCCGTGAAGATGCTGCTCGAATGCTGCGTAAACTCTCAGGACGTGAGCATGAGGTTATAACTGGAGTATCTGTTGCTTACGATGGGAGAGTTGTTACTGAGGACATTCACACGCTTGTGAAGTTCCGGGAATTGTCGGAGTCTGAGATTTCGGCGTACCTTGAGACTGGCGAACCTTACGATAAGGCGGGGGCATACGCAGTGCAGGGCAAGGGTGCGTTGCTGATTGAGGGGATAAACGGCGACTACTATAATGTTGTTGGGCTTCCGCTGTGTACGTTAGGGAGGATGCTTGAGACTTTGGGGGGAAGATTGACATGAAGAAAATTCTCATAGCAATAATCATCACAATCACGGCAACAGCTTCTGCATTAGGGGCTGCGAGCAGCGACATTCACGAAGGAGTGTATCTGCGCCAGGATGTTTTCGAGGCTAAAATGGACGCTTTCATGGCCGAGATCCGTCTCATGAACGAACAACTACGCTCGGAACTTAACTCACGCATTGATGCTACTAACGCTCGTATTGACGTTACCAACGCTCGCCTTGATGAGCTAAAAACAGCGGTCTACTGGGGTATTGGCTTGCTCGGCTTACTCATTACTCTAGCTGCGGCCGCTCCGTATATCGTGAAAGTTCTCCAGAGTATCAACATTCCGAAGCCTACACTCACGATTGAAGACGTTGAACGCCTCATCGACGCCAAACTTCAAAGCAAGAACGCACAATAAGAATGCGTGGGACTTCGGGGATCAAACTCCTCTAAGTCCCGCATAAA
>JAFRSL010000217.1 GCA_017427625.1 Synergistaceae bacterium
ACAGGAGGGCTTCAGAGCCACTTTGCGGGCGTGATAAAGAACGCGATCTACGTCAACAAAGAAGGCAAGCGTTTCGTCGAGGAGAGCGGAAGAAGGGACGTAATCTCAAACGCAACGATCGCGCAGACGGGTCAGGTAATGTACTCGATATTCGACAGCGAGGGCGGTTTCTATGCAGGCGTTAAAGAGCTTCCTCCGGCCGAACTTGAGAATCTGACGAGCAAAGGCTACCTCTATGTCGGGGACTCGCTTGAGGACTTGGCGAAGAAGGTCGGAATTGACGCTGACGGTCTGAAAGCTACGGTTGCGAGGTACAATGAGCTTGTCGCGGCTGGAAAGGATACGGACTTCGAGAAAGACGAGGTTGAGCTTCCAATCGCAAAGGCACCGTTCTACTGCGCTCCGTTGTCGCCGACGCTTCATCACACTATGGGCGGACTCAAGATTAACACGGAGGCTCAGGTTTTGAGAGAAGACGGGAGTGTTATTCCGGGACTTTACGCGGCTGGTGAGGTTACGGGCGGCATTCACGGGTCGAACAGAGTCGGTGGTAACGCGCTGACGGACTGCGTTGTCTTCGGGCGTATCGCTGGTAAGAACGCGGCTGAAGGCAAGTAGGGAAGGACTGATAATCCTTCGGACTGTGAAAAATGTAAATCCCCTTGTCTTTAACGGCAGGGGGATTTTTGTTGCTATTTATCCGAATATCACGCAGACAGGGCTCTCAGTCTCGACAGCTTTTCCCGAAGCTGAGAATTTCCCAGCATCATCAATCGTGAAGAACGTCAGTGTATCCGTCGTCTCATTCGCGGCAAGTATCCTACCTTTAGGGTCAAGTGTGATGAAGCGGGGCTGACCCCCTCCGGTCTTTATGCAGTCAGCGAACTTCAGCATACCATTATCAGGATTGACCGCGAAGCTCGTGATGCTGTCATGCTTCCTGTTCGAGACTATGACATTCCGGCAATCCTTGCTCATTATGATTCCGCTTGCCCAGCCGTCTCCCGTGTAAGTCTCAGGTAATGTCGGGAGTATCTGTCTCGGTGTCAGTGTGCCGTTATTCTGGTCGAAATCGTAGAACGTAACCGAGTAGTCCTTCTCGTTCACGCCGTAGCAGTATTTATTGTTCGCGTGGAATGCAACGTGTCTAGGCTCGGCAATCTCACGGGATTTCACGGCACATGTCTTTTCGAGCGTCCCATTGCCGCCGTCAATCCTGAAAACGTCAACCTGACCGTATCCCGCTTTTCTTCCCTGACACGAGACAATCAGGAATTTCCCCGTATTGTCCTGCATTACCTGATGAGGGTGTGAAACTGTGCCTTCATTTTTTCCGGGCAAAGTGTAAAGCTCCTTAAGCGTCCCTAATGTTCCGTCATCGTTTCGAGGGATTACTGCCACTGTCCCCGTCTGAAGATTCGCCACGAACACCCAGCGATTGCTCTCGTCAACAGAGAGGTGAACAGGATTAACCCCGCCCGTTGATGTAGTGTTGAGGAGAGAGATTTTGCCACTGTCCCTGTTAATCTTGAATGAGCTGATCTCGCTGAAGTCTCCGTGAACAGTGTAGAGGAAATCGCCTGTCCTGTCGAAGCATAAGTATGAAGGATTCACGAGGCCCTCAAGAGTCTGCAAAAGCTCCCAGCTCTCAGCATCGAAAACTTTTATGCCCTTTCCGCGCGCGTTGCGTTCCTTTGTCGTCCTGCAACCAACGTAAGCAAACTTCTTCATGTCAATCACCTAGCTGAACAGCTTGAATCCGCCGAGCAATGCGAATATCACCACGACCATGACGACCATGAATGACGTCCCGAAAAGTTTTGCGAACAATGAAGCCTGCTCCTTATCCGATGCGTTAGTCTCCTGAGTGTATGACGCAAGAACTAGGCTTCCTCCTGTCGAAAGAGGGCTTATCCCGGCAACACATGCCGCAGCAACAATCGACACTATCATTTGCAGGGCCGTAACATTCCCGCCGACATTTGCGACAATATCCGGCACCGTGGGTATGAGCGTTGGGAATACGACCCCGTTTGCCGAACTGAACCACGACATTATTCCTGCGGTGAGGCCGATTATCGGGGTTGCTGTGGTCTCGTTCATCATTGAGGCCAGTATGCTTGCGAGAAGGTCAATTCCTCCCATCGCTTTCGTTACGGTCATCAGGACGTTCACACCGCAAATCAGTATCAACACGCTCCAAGGGACCAGCTTCATGGCTGCTTTCTCGTTGACGATTCCCATGAGCATGAGAATTAGCGCGAGCATGAACGAAATCAATCCCACATCATATTGGAAGCCGACGACGAGGATTATCATAGCCAGAAGAGCGAGGGTGCAGATTTTCTGTGAACCATTGAACGCGGGAATGACTCCTGTTGAGACCGACGAATCACTCCTCAGCTTGTAGCCCCCGTAAACGATATAGAGAACCACAGCGCAAATGAAGTTCACGACACTTACACCGATGAAGACGGGCATGTCGAGTCCTGTGATGTTCGCGCCGGCAGTGAGATCCCTGACGAGTATTCCCGTCAATGCTATGGGGCTTGCTGTTCCTCCGACAGCTCCGAGAATTGCCATGCCTCCCATGAGAATTGGGCTTGCGTTCATCTGCACGGAAAGTGAGACTGCGAAGATTATCATTACCGCCTGAACTGAGATTGCCCCCGGCCCTGCCGCTGAGAGAATGAATGATGCCGCGTAGATTATCACGGGTATCAGGAACGTCTTTGTCCCAACGAGTGAGACTATTTTCTTCGACAGAAGCTCAAGGGTGTTGTTCTCCTGCAAAAGACTGAAGAAGAACATCGTCCCCAGAAGAGTCAGGAAGAGATTTCCGGGAAAGCCTCCGAGAATTGTGCGTGTCGGGACATTTCCGATTCTTCCGAGTATGAACGCAAGTCCCAAGCAGACAAGCCCGACATTCATCTTCCTAACGAAGCCAAGCACTATTGCCGCAAGAAGAAATATTAACGCTACGACTGCAAGATTCATGATTATTCTCCTTTCGTTGTCATAAGAATAACGACCCCACCCTGCCCTCCCCTTGCGCAGGGGAGGTTTTTATGTCGCCCCTGAGAAGGGGAGATGTCAGCTTGACTGACAGAGGGGTATTCAGGTGGGGTGTCAGCTTAGAGTATTACTTCCTCGCCCTCAGCGTTGACATCAAGGGGCTTGATTTTCCTCACGACGTCGAGAATAGTCCCGTCCCTCGCCTCAACGACCGCTACAACTTTGTCTTCCCACTGCAATTTCTCAGGCGTTCCAACGAGCGAATAAGCCTTGTCCTTCAGCCACTCAATGCTAACGTGTTCGATTCCAGCCTTGTCGAGAGCCTCGATTATGTCCGGCCTCAATGGGTTGACCGCGATACCGTAGTCCGTAACGAGAACATCAACGCAGTCGCCCGGAGTCGTAACAGTAACAACTTCCTCGCATACAGTGGCCATTCTCCCGCGTGTCAATGGCGTAACGATGATGCAGCACTTTGAACCCGCCGCTGTGTCAGGGTGTCCGCCGGGTGCGCCGCGTAAAATTCCGTCCGAACCTGTGATTACGTTGACGTTGAACTTCGTATCGATCTCAAGCGCGGCAAGAACAACATAGTCCAGCTTGTTGACATATGCGCCCTTGTTTCCGGCATTGGCGTACTCGCTGAGTGAGATTTCATGATGACCGGGAGTTTTGAAGATGTGAGCCGCCGCCCCTGTGTCGAAGTCCTGAGTATCGAGAATGTGCCTGACAAATCCCTTGTCCATGAGGTCGCAGATTGCCTTTGACGTTCCGCCGAGAGCAAAGCTCATCTTTATGTTCCTCTCGCGCATATGTTCCTCAAGAAATCTGTTGACCGCAAGTGAAGGCCCGCCCACGCCCGTCTGGAATGAGAAGCCGTCCTTGAAGTAGGGTGTTGCCGCGATCACTGCCGCCGCGTTCTTCGCCATCATTAACTCGCGGGGATTGTCGGTCATTCTTGCTTCTTTCGTTGCGATTTTGGTAGCGTCTCCGATTTCGTCAACAACAACTACAGCGTCAACGTCAATCGCTGATACTGACGACGGAAGATTCGGGAAGTCAACCAAAGTGTCAGTAACAACGATCGTGTGGTCAGCATAATGTGCGTCATGAGTACCGAAGCCCATTGAGCCGAAGTTATTTTTACCGCCGACACCTGATGAGTTTCCGCAGCAGTCTGAACTTGCCGCCGCTAGAAACGCTATGTCAATGTGAACTTCTCCGGCCTCAACCGCTCTGGGACGGCCTCCATGTGAGCGGATTATTGCGGGCTGACCGAGTTTCCCTGCTGAGATTACCTCGCCGATCCTTCCTCTAACGCCTGAAGTCTGTACCGCCGTGATTTTCCCCTGCTCTATGTAGTCGGCTATGATGTCCTGAGCGCTTCCGAGAGATGTTGCCGCGACATGTACGTCCTTTAGGCCAAGTTCTTCGACTAGCACCCTTGCCGCCATTGCCCCGACATAATCACCATTCCTTAGTTCCGTGTGAAATGAGAACGTCATACCGTCATGGGCACCGCACTTCACACAGGCTTCCTTGAGGGTTGCTACGAGTTTGTCCTCCTGAGGCTTCACGAACATTCTTGATTTCGGCGAGGCTTTCTGTACATATTTCCCGTCCTTGTAATTCTTTCCCTGATACACTTCGCGTCCGTCAACAAGAAGCTCATCAGGTATATTTCTTCCGACAGCGTTAATCATTTCTCTCAATCCTCCTGACTATTAAAGATCCCCGTGATACACACCGCAGGCTTTTGCGAGTGCGATGACTCTCCGTGCGTCCTCGAAGAACGGAATATCAACCATCTTCCCGTCAACCGTGTAAACTCCAACTCCTGCGTCTGCCTGTTCGTTGAATGACCTGCAAAGTTTCTCAGCGTAGGCAATCTCCTTCGGTGTCGGAGCAAACGTGTCATGAACGTACTGTATCTGCTTGGGGCTGACTATGCTTTTTCCGTCGAAGCCCATTCTCCTGTTCTGCTGGACTTCAGCTTGGAAGCCTTCCATGTCGTCAATGTTCGGCCACATCGTATCGAAGCACTGAACGTTAGCGGCTCTTGCGGCCATGAGCATGTTGCCTCTTGCGGCCATCATCTCGATACCGTCGCGCTGAATCTGTACGTGCATGGATTTCCTGAAGTCTCCTCCTGAAATTGCGCAACCGAACATTCTCGGCGATGCTGTAACTATCTCGTAAGCGTTCATGATTCCTTTGGGACTTTCGAGCGCGGCCATGAGAAGCGTCCTTCCTTCCTCGATACCAAATTCCTTTTCAGCCTTCAGAACCTCAGCTTCAACCGCGTGAACATCGTCTGCACTTTCACATTTCGCTATCCTTATTCCGTCAGCACCAGAAGCAACTACAGCGCGAATATCCTCTTTCCAGTGAGGAGTGTCGAGGCCGTTAATGCGAACGATGACTTCTGTCTTACCGTAATCAATATTCTTGACGGCGTGGTAGAGCGAGAATCTTGCGGCATCTTTCTGGTTCTCTGCTACAGCGTCCTCAAGGTCAAGGATTATTGAGTCTGAGCCGTAAATGTAAGCGTCTTTGATGAGGCCGGGTCT
>JAFRSL010000218.1 GCA_017427625.1 Synergistaceae bacterium
CCCTTGTCAGGGGGCGCAAGGTTTTCTCGCATTTCCTGCCGCCCCTGATAAGGGGAGGTGTCATGAACGTAGTGAATGACGGAGGGGTAATTTCGGCCACTAGCCACGATTCATTTCTTGCGTTATCATTTATCCGAAATTTCACATACCTACTATAGAGGAGTTATCAACAATATGGCAGCAGATGCAGTAAAACCATGGTGGCGTGAGGCAATCGAAACTATTGTGTGGGCGTTCGTCCTTGCGATGATTATACGTACTTTCATCGTTCAGGCGTTCTGGATTCCAAGCGGCTCAATGATCCCGACGCTTGAGATCAATGACCGGGTTCTTGTCGCGAAATTCTGGAACTTGTTTTTCCCGCCGTCGAGAGGCTCATTGTACGTTTTCCGTTACCCAGTTGACCCTGACAGGGACTTCGTGAAGAGAATCATAGCAATTCCCGGCGATACTGTTGACATTAAGAACGGAGTCGTCTACATCAACGGTGAGCCAACAAAAGAACCCTACGTGAAGAATCATGACCGCTACAATCTCAGACCGAGCAGCGTATTCCCGAAAGTCCCGTTCACAGTTCCGGAGGGGAAATACTTCATGCTCGGCGACAACAGAGGAAACTCGCAGGACAGCCGCTTCTGGGGTTTTGCCGACATCAGCGACATGAGAGGCCCCGTATTCTTCCGTTACTGGCCGCTCAACCGCATAGGTTTCCCGAGATAACTTATGCCCCGAACAGTCTGGTATCCCGGCCACATGGCCAAAGGTTCACGAAAGCTAAGGGAGTTGGCTGAACGCCTCGATGTCATCGTCGAAGTCAGAGACTCCCGCGCACCTTCGTCAACCTCATCGCCGCTCATAAAATCCCTCGCAAAAATCAAGCCGGTAATCCGCGTCCTGTCACGCAAGGATTTGGCTGACCCTGAGAAGTTGGCACTATGGGTGAACAGCCTCAAGTTCGCGCACACAGCCGACCTCAGAAAGCGCGAGGGAATCTCTCAAATTCGCCGTGATATTCTGAAGTTCAAGCCCGCTCATCGTGAAGTGAGGCTCGCAGTCGTCGGAATCCCTAACGTCGGAAAGTCATTGCTTCTGAATACTCTTGTCGGGAAATCTTCAGCCAGTGTCGGGAATATTCCGGGAGTAACGAAGTCCGTGAACTGGTACAAGAACGAGGGAATGCTGATCGTCGACAGCCCGGGAATCTTAGACCCCCACGCAGAGCCTGGAGCGCACATGATGCTTTCGTGGCTTGGCTGTGCAAAGGCTGATGTTGTTGGAGGCTGGGAGAACTCCGCAATATCGCTCGTAAAATTCCTGACACACAGCGGCATGGCCGGAATGATTCCCGTTGAGCCTGACGAAATCCCCGCAGTTACTCTCGAACTTATAGGGCGGAAGTATGGCTGCCTGATTTCGGGCGGAAGGGTGAACATGGAGCTTGCCGGGCAGAAATTCATCGAGGCATTCAGTTCGGGGAGGCTTGGGCGGTTTTGCCTTGAAGTTCCGGGCGGCGAAAGGGCAGTAGATTTTCATGATGACGAGGCAGATATTCTTGACTGACGACCTTATATTACCGCCAAGATGTGAACATGACGAGGCGATATACTTTCTCCGCAAACTTAGGGAGCGAGGGATAGTAATCGGGACTGACGAGGCTGGACGCGGTGCATTGGCCGGGCCGGTAGTTGCATCTGCTGTTTATCTCACTCAGGAGCAGGAGGAAGAACTTTGCGCGATGGGGCTTCGTGATTCAAAGCGAGTAACTCCTATGAGGAGGGAAAAACTTTTCGAGGCCATGAAGGATATGAACGTGATCTATCGTGCGTCTATGGTTAGTGCTGAGGATGTTGATGCTGAGAATGTCCTCAACGCTTCACTCCGTGCAATGCGTGAATCTGTCCTGAAGGTCGCAAAACTCACCGGCGGCGTTGAATGCGTAGTTGTTGACGGTGATGAGAGGATTAACAGTCTCGATATTCCTCAATGGGTCTTAGTGAAGGCGGATGACTTGATCCCGTGTGTTTCAGCCGCATCAATCGTTGCGAAAGTCCTCCGTGACAGGCTCATGATGATACTTGCGAAGAGGTATCCGAACTACGGTCTCGAAACCAACAAGGGCTACCCTACCCCTCATCATATGGAGGCCGTTAAAAGGCAGGGACTAAGCCGTATACACCGTGAGACTTTCTGCCGAAAAATATTGAGTAACGGGAAGGAGGAGAACTTTAATGCCGTCAATCAACGTTAATGTAGACAGCGGGTACAACCAAAGTCAGGCGAACATAAGCACAAGCACAGGGCAGGGGCGAATCTCAACACAGCCTCAGATTCAGCACCCCTCACAGATAGCGGCGCGTCTTGCCGGAATGAAGACGGGTCAGGTCGTCGAAGGCAGCGTATTGAGCCAGAGCCAGGACGGTACATATCTTGTCCGTGTTGACGTGAACGGACTTCCGCAGGAACTTCGCGCAAGGGCTACGGTCTCGCTGATACCGGGGGAACATTTCCGGGCTGTCTGGGACGCTTCAGGGCCTGATGGAGTGCCTGTGCTTAGATTGTCGCAGGGTGAGCTTTCGTTCCTGTCGCAGATTCCGGCGAGGGACAGGGAACTTGCAACTGCATTGCTTGCTCGCGGGCTTCCACTGAGCAATGAAGTATTGTCGGCGATAAAGGATGCTTGGAGGAAGTCAGGGGGTCAGGAAAATCTCTCGTCATTCATTGAGCTTTGGGCTAGAGATGTACCGATGACGCTGGAGAACGCTTCACTTCTCTCTCAGTACGCGGCCATGAACGGAGCTGAGGCGACAGAAATGTGGAACAGGATTCGCAAGGAACTCAAGGAACGTTCAAAGGAGAGCGGAGACCCCGTGAAAGTCCTCCGAAAGATGAAGGAAGGCGATGACGACATCGGAAAATTCCTTCAGGCTCAATCACTCCTCATGAAGTCCCCGCGAAATGACGTGAACCCTGCGCTTCTTGCCGCACCATTCTGGCCGTTGATGGACAGCCCTTCACAGCAGAATATGACCGCGAAGATTTATGTCGGACGTTCATCAACCGAAGAGGGTCAAAAGTATTGGCAGGTGGGATTCGGAATTACAGGTTCGACATTGGGGGAGGTAGGCGGACTCGTTGAAAGCGACGGAAAGAGCTGTAACTTGACTCTCAACGCTGAGAAAGTCTCAACATGCAAGCTCATCGAGAAGCGTCGGCGTGAACTTAGGCGTGAGCTTCAGGGCGTAGGGATCCCCGTAACGTTCATCGGTGTTGCATTGAAAGCTCCCGAAACTGCGCGCGATGTTCTTGCGGCGGGGCGCGGACTTGATATAACGGTGTGAAAAATGGCAGACGGAAAACCAGATAAGGCAGTAGCGGTAAAGTATGACAATCAGACGATGCGTGCCCCCGAAGTTGTTGCGAAGGGCGAGGGCTTCATTGCGCGTAAAATTGTCGAGAAAGCTATCGAAGCTGACGTTCCAATCGTTGAGGATGCAGCTTTGGTGTCGGCGTTAATCTCGCTCGAACTTGGCGAGGAAATCCCGTCGGAATTGTACGAGGTTGTAGCGAGAGTTTTGGCATGGGTCTACAAACTGGACAAGGAAGCAGGCTCAGCACCGCCGAAAATGAGATGATCGATCCACACCTTTTAGGGCGATACGCTGAGGATTTGGCCGCGAAGTATCTCATCTCGATAGGCTGGAAGGTTCTTGCGCGAAACGTGAGGAATAATCACGGTGAACTCGACATAGTAGCAATGGACACAAAGGAAACGCCTGATGAACTTGTAATCGTCGAGGTGAGATGCCGTACCCGCAACAAAGTTCAAGAGGCAATAGAGTCGCTTGACCGTAGGAAGATGCGGGCATTGATGAATGCGTCGAATGAGTATGTTGACTCTATAGGCTGGGAGGGCTTCTGGAGGATTGACCTTATTGCTGTAACGATTGACACTAGGGGAAGCCTTGAGGACTGGACGCTCGAACACATCAAAGATATTACATCATAATGCTTTGTTACCCCTCCGTCATTCATTGCATTCATGACACCTCCCCTTCTCAGGAGAGGCAAAACCCTGCGCCCCATGCTAAGGGGGAGAGGGCCATGAAATGGCGAGGGGGTCAATATTAAGATTGACAGAAAATTTTTGCAGTGATATATTCCGCGATATTTTCACTAAAGATGAAAGAAGGAGTAACAATTTATGAACGGTTTAACACTTGTCGGCATAGCAGTAGTGGTACTAGTGCTGGCATATTTGCTTTACGGACGATGGCTCGTAAAGACATGGGGAATTGACCCCACCGCAAAAACTCCGGCGTATCGTTTCGAGGACGGTCAGGATTACGTACCCGCCTCAAAGTTCACGGTCTTCTCGCATCAGTTCAACTCAATCACAGGCGCAGGCCCCGTAACAGGCCCAATTATTGCGGCAATGTTCGGGTGGCTTCCGGCGTTCTTGTGGCTTCTCGTCGGCGGAGTATTCTTCGGGGCAGTTCAGGATTTCACGGCACTCTACGCTTCCGTCAAGAACGAGGGCAAGTCGACGGGCCTCATCATTGAGCGTTATATCGGGAAGACAGGGCGAAAGCTTTTCCTTATGTTCTGCTGGCTCTTCACGCTTCTCGTGATCGCGGCGTTCGCTGACATTCTCGCGGGAACATTCAACGGTTTCACGAAGGACGGCGGTCAGAACGTACCGGGCGCATCGGCGGCTTCAATCTCGATGATATACATTTTCGCGGCTATGGCGTTCGGCGTATTCATGCGCTTCATGAAGACCGGCGAGCTTACGAAGTTCATTGTCGGAGTTGTCCTCGTCGTTGCAATGCTCTGGGCCGGAATCGCTAACCCCATGTACTACAATGCTCAGACATGGCGTTACGTTGTGTTCGCGTACTGCTTCATAGCGTCAGTTTTGCCTATGTGGTTGCTCAAGCACCCCCGCGACTA
>JAFRSL010000219.1 GCA_017427625.1 Synergistaceae bacterium
CGTAACAGGAAGGCCGACACTGTGCCGATGCCGAAGCTGAAGTTGCCGGAAGTACAGCCCAATCCCGAAGAGAAGGAGACTCCGAAGCCAGTTGTGAAGCGCAAGGTCTCATCAGGGAGCGGGGGATTTATCCGGCGTGGTCTGAGAATGTGAATGATATAATTACGAAAATTCATATGTCGGAGGTCTGGAAAATGCTTAAGCAACGCGGATTCAGTTACAGCGCGGTACAGGATGGGGCATTGAAGCTGAGACTGGGAATAAAGCCCCAGTGCCATGTCAGCGATAAACTTTCAGATGAAGACATCGATCGTGCATGGCGCAGAGCCTCAATCAAAGTATTCGGAGACAAACCCACGAATGACAGAGAATACTAAACATTCCGGGATATATGAGCGTCTTGTAGCGGATGACCACGATGTTTTAGGGCAGATAGCCTACTCGATATACAAACGCCGCAAGCGCGAGTTTGTTGTGCGTAAGAAATCAGAGCTTGGGACGGACAATCTCCCCGACTCGGTGCTGGCAGATTTCGTTAATGACCAGACGGATTACACACTTGACTTGTACAGGGACGAGGCGCAGAAGTTATCACGCGAGTTCCTTGATGCCACGTATGAGTCTGAATTGTCTGAGGCTGTCCAGAGATTAGACAGTCAGTACCGCGAAAAATATGATGAACTTGCCAAGAGTTTGCGGCCTCATTCATGGTGGTATGGTGTAGGACAGAGCATAGCGGCATCGTTCTTTTTCCTGCTTGCGGGTTATGTGATACTGAAGATGAGCGGAAGCTGGGATATTTTGCTCGGCAGTTTGTTCAAATGAGCTTGTGAAATTGGAGTGATGAGCATGAGCGTAATAGATGAGCTGAAGGAAATAAAGCATGGATTCATGGCAAAAGACAGACATAAGGCGATGGAAGCCTTCATGACAAAGATATACTATGAGATAGCTCCGTGCGTAGCATTTGGTGATAAAGCAGAACTGTTCAAGGATGAGGCCGCTGTTGTGAAATTTTGCAAGGAAAAGGAAATAGATATACGGGCGTTCAAGCGTTTGTTGGACGAATTGCGCGGAGAAGCATTGATAGGCTTGTATTCAGAGAATATCTCGCTGACCGAACGGGGTGTAGCGGTACTCTGCGTTGAAAAATAGCCTAAATCCTCAGCATGAAGGAAATGTAAGGAGTGTGTGGTTGCCATGTGCAGCATAGTACCTGAGAGTACCTTTCAGTTCACGACTCCCGTACTTGCTTACCTTGAATTTGCGCCGAACAACGATTTCAATGCTCCACCGAATCAAGAGGTACAGACACAAATTAGGATGGGGGTAACTGCCAACAAGAGCAATGTTTCACCGAATGCCACAGTTGACCTGACTGTAGAAATGGGCGAGAAAGATGGTAATTCTCCATTCCACATACGTGCAGTAGAACGTGCTGATTTTCGGTGGGGAAATGAACTCAGCGATGAAATGGTGAAGCGTTTGCTAGATCAGAATGCTCCGACATTGCTTTTGTCATACTTGAGGTCTGCTATAGCGCAGATCACAGCGGCTTCTGCTTATGGCATATGCAATATCCCGTTCGTAGACTTCACAAAGTTCACGGAGACACAACAGCAATAACTCTCAGAAGTATTCAGCAGGACATCACAGCTCCTTCCAAATGGGAGGGGCTTTTTTTATGGGGAGATACAGGATGACTACAACCATCAAGGAGCAGTTGCAGATAGCGGAATCCCGTCTGACGCTGTACTACAAGGCTGAGAAAGCAATACTCTCCGGGCAGTCCTACGAGATGGAGGGACTCAAGCTGACACGCGCCAACTTGAAGGACGTTCAGAGCATGATTTCCGCCCTAGAGAGCAAAATCTCCGCCCTGAAAGCCCAGCTCAGAGGACGCGCAAGATTCAGGGTAGTGCGTCCGGGATGGTGATAACGTGAAGATACACAGAGTGAGGAACTCCGGCTACTCACATTACGGAGCGAGCCGGACAAAGCCGAGTGTCTCAGCGTGGTATTCCAGCTCAAAATCCCCTGCCGAAGACATCACCGACAATCTCGAACTGTTGCGTGAACGGTCGCGGGACTTATACGCAGGGGGCGGACCTCTCGGACGCGGAGCAATCGACAGGATAGTCCTGAACTCAGTCGGGCCGGGGCTAACTCTGAACTGCCGAATCAGCACGGAGACTCTCGGACTCTCGGAGGAAGAAGCCTCGCAGTGGGAAGAGAACACCGAGCGTGAATTTGCGTTTTGGGCGGAGTCTAAGGATTGCGACATTGCGCGGGGAATGAATTTCTACGAACTACAGAATTTGTGCTTCAAGTCGGTGTTGCTGAACGGTGATGCCCTAGTCATGCTCCCGATGAGGCACACGCGGAATTTCCCTTACGACCTGAGAATCGCTCTCATTGAGGGGGACAGACTGCAAGACCCGCCGCTGAGGACGTACAACAGCATGGTTGACGGGGGCGTTGAGTTTGACCTTGACGGCAAGCCCGTAGCCTACCACATCACGAACCGCCACCCGTTGAGCGAAATCACAGGCCAGCCCCGCCTCGAATACGTGAGAGTCCCGGCATTCGGAGCGCGAACAGGCCGCAGGAATGTCCTTCACCTTTTGCCGATGGAGAGAATCGGCCAGCACAGAGGAGTCCCGTTCCTTGCGCCAGTGATTGAGACGCTGAAGCAGTTGGGACGTTACTCTGACGCGGAACTTATGGCGGCGGTTATTGGGGGAATATTCGCGATATTCTTCGAGCATGACGCTGACGAGGCCAACTCGGACTATATCGGAGAAGAAGGGATGGCAGATGATTTAGGTTTTCGGGAACGCAGGGAGGAGGAACTCAAAGCGTGGCGCGAGACTCTTAACACATTTGGTGTGGGCGATATGTACGGAATGATGGGGATATTGCCTACAGGAACTCATGCAAATTCTGTATCACCTGCCCGTCCGAACACAGCCTTTGACGCATTCGTGATTTCGTTGGTGCGTCAAATCGGGAGCGCGTTGGGGATTCCGGCGGAAGTGTTGTTCCTGAACTTCGAGGCCTCATACAGCGCATCACGCGGGGCATTGTTGGAGGCGTGGAAACTCTTCAACTACTGGCGGAACTGGTGGGTAACGAATTTCTGTCAGCCAATCTATGAGGAATGGTTGCAGGAGGCCGTCCTTAAGGGAAGAGTCATAGCTCCCGGCTTCTTTGATGACCCGATGATTCGCTATGCGTATTCGTGGGCGGATTGGACCGGGCCGAGTCAGGGACAACTCGATCCAGTCAAAGAGGTAAAAGCGGCAATCCTGCGAGTGGAAAACGGCTTCAGCACCCGACAGCGTGAGACAGCGGAGCTTACGGGCGGGGACTGGGAGCTTAATCACCGTCAGCGTATCAAGGAGGAAAAATTGCGTAAGGAGGCAGGC
>JAFRSL010000024.1 GCA_017427625.1 Synergistaceae bacterium
ATTTTCAGAGTGGGGAGAGCAGAAATTCAGAGCCTCACAGGTCTGTCAATGGATATACGCAAAGAAAGAATTTACTTACGACGGAATGACCAACCTAAGCAAAAGCCTCCGCGAAAAGTTAGGCAGCAATGTCGTTATGGGCTTCCCCGTTATGATACGTCAGCAGGTCTCAAAGGACGGAACGCGAAAATTCCTCTGGCAGCTCAATGACGGCGCAAGGATCGAGTCCGTACTCCTAAATCACGGCGGCCACAAGACAGCCTGCATATCATCACAGGCGGGGTGTCCATTAAAATGTTCGTTCTGCGAGACTGGAGCAAACGGATTCAAACGCAACCTCACGCGCGGTGAGATTGTCGGCCAGTTCCTAATGATGGAGAAGATCAACGGCTCTGACATCAACAACGTCGTCTTCATGGGAATGGGTGAGCCTCTCTTGAACGAGGACAATGTTCTCTCGGTTATACGTTCGTTCAACGACAAGAACATGCGTAACTTGGGCGCACGTCATATCACAATCTCAACATCTGGAATCGCTCCAGGAATTGAGGACCTTGCCGACTTCGAGATACCCATAAGGTTATCGCTCTCACTTCACGCGCCTAATGACGAGTTGCGCTCACGTTTGATGCCCGTCAACAAACAGTACCCGCTTCAGAGAGTCGTCGGGGCATTGAGGCGTTACCGTGAACGTACAGGGGAACGAATCACAATCGAGTACGCTCTGATTGACCGCGTGAACGACTCGCCCGAGTGTGCTTATGAGACAGCGGCATTGCTTGACGGCCTCAAACCGTACATCAACATTATCCCGTTCAACCCTATACCCTCACGGCCTGAGCTGAAACGTTCGGAGCAATCCAGGATCAAGGCGTTCTGTGATGCACTGTCGGCCATGAAAATTGAGTATGAGCTTCGGAAGGAAAGAGGTTCTGATATAATGGCGGCTTGTGGTCAGCTTGCGGGGTCTCATTAAGTAACACCCTTGTTCAAATCCCCGTAAGATTAAAGCCCCTCTGTGTGATTGCAGGGGGGCAATTTTTGTGCTTTGCTTGAGCTAAAATCTTGCTTTGAAATCCTCGTATGCGAGTTTGATTCCGTCCTTGAGATTGGTCTTATACTTCCATCCCAGCGACGTCGCCTTACTTACATCGAGAACTTTTCGGGGCGTACCGTTGGGTTTCGAAGTGTCCCAGAGAATCGCGCCGTCATATCCCACAACCTCAGCTACAAGCTCAGTGAGTCCCTTGATTGTGATCTCAATACCTGTTCCTGCGTTGACGGTCTCGTTGCCTGAGTAGTTGTTCATGAGGAAAACGCAGAGTTCCGCCAAGTCGTCAACATACAGAAATTCGCGCAGAGGGCTTCCGTCTCCCCAGCATGTTACGGACTTTTTCCCGGCGACTTTTGCCTCATGGAATCGCCGAATCAACGCGGGAAGGACGTGTGAATTTTCTGGGTGATAGTTATCGTTTGGGCCGTAAAGGTTGCATGGCATCACGGAAATATAGTCGGTGCCGTACTGAGTGTTGAGGTACTCGCAGTATTTGAGGCCGGAGATTTTTGCAAGGGCATATCCTTCGTTGGTCTTCTCAAGGTAGCCTGAGAGGAGATATTCTTCCTTTATTGGCTGAGGGCATTCGCGGGGGTAAATGCAAGATGAGCCGAGAAATTCCAGCTTCTTGCAGCCGTTAGTGAATGCTGAGTGTATCACGTTCATCTCGATCATCATGTTGACGTACATGAAATCAGCGAGTGCCTTAGAGTTCGCTGCAATTCCTCCGACTTTCCCCGCCGGGACGAAAACGTATTCCGGCTTCTCGCGTTCAAAGAATGCCTCAACATCAGCCTGCCTCGTCAAGTCAAGCTCCGAGTGAGTCCGTGAGATTATGTTCGTGTAACCCTGACGTTCAAGCTCCCTCACGATTGCCGAACCTACCATCCCTTTGTGTCCGGCGACATAAATTTTCGAGTCCTTGTGCATGATAATTGCTCCTATTGTAGAATTTCGACCATAATATCACGTTTTGACTGGAGATTTCAGAATGAAGAATATTTTGCTACATATCTGCTGTGCGCCCGACGGCTCTGTCCCGATACCTGACCTTCTCGCTGAGGGCTGGAATGTTTACGGCTTCTTCTACGGCAGCAACATTCACCCGCGCGATGAGTATATCCGTCGTCTTGAGGCAATCAACATTCTAGCGTCTCACAACGAAATAGCCTGCGAAATTCCCGAATACTCGCCCGAAGAATGGCTCTCAAAAATTCACGGCCTCGAAAATGAACCCGAAGGTGGAAAACGTTGCATGGAATGCTTCAGGATTCAGCTTGAGGCATCGGCAAGGGAGGCTTTGAGACTTGGCTGTGAATACATGTCGACGACCCTCACTATAAGCCCACACAAGAATGTGAAGCTCATCAATGAGATCGGCGAGGAAATCGCATCATCTCATGGACTCAAATGGGAGAGCAGAATTTGGCGCAAGAACAACGGCTTCCTCCGGAGTGTGAGAATGTCCCGCGAGCTTGGGCTGTATCGCCAGAATTACTGCGGGTGCGTCTTCAGCGCGCGAATAATTGAAGAATTGAATTAGAACGGATAGAATATGCAATATTTTGAGAATACAAAATGTTTAGGAGGTTAATTTCAATGGCTGGTAATGATGTGGCAATGCTCAAAATCAACAAGGTTTCATCAGGAACTTCACTCACGATCTCACTCGAAGGAAGACTCGACACAACGACAGCTCCTCAGCTTGAAGCGGAAGTTAAAGGCGGACTGAACGGCGTTACGGAACTGGTGTTCGACATGGCCGCGCTCGAATTTATTTCCTCAGCGGGACTGCGTGTTCTCCTTCTTGCTCAGAAAGCTATCGGCAAGCAGGGTTCTATGGTAATCAGGAATCTCATTCCCAGCGTCCTCAAGGTATTC
>JAFRSL010000025.1 GCA_017427625.1 Synergistaceae bacterium
GGGACTTGGAGATTGCGGGGCTTCTTGCGTCATCGCTGGCATACGGAAGGGTCGCACAGATCATGAAGAGTGTTGACCGAGTATTGTCGTGCCTCACAGATGAGCCTCATAAATTTTTGTTGAGTAACGGGAATTTTGAGATTGTACCTTCTGACTTCAAGCACAGATTCACGACCGGCCATGACATTAACGTTTTGCTGAAGAATGTATCTGAAATCCTGCGTGAATACGGAACGATTGAGGAGTTTTTGCGGGACTGCCTGAGAAATTCTGATGGCGATATATTTTCGGGGCTTGATGAATTTTCGGGGAGGCTGTCGCAAGGCAAGGAGGACGGAAGTTTCTCGCTTGTTACAGCTCCCAAAGATGGCAGCGCGTGCAAGAGGTTATTTCTGTATCTGAAGTGGCTCGTCCGGAAAGACGACGTTGATCCGGGAGGGTGGCATGTAATCCGGCCATGCGATCTGATTGTTCCGACTGACACTCACATGCACAGTATTGCGTCGAAGCTGGGTTTCACTCGTAGGAAGAATGCGGATTTGAAGTGCGCGGTTGAGATTACGGAGGGATTCAGAGAGATTTGCCCGGAAGACCCCGCGAAGTATGATTTCGTTCTGACTCGTTTCGGGATAAGAGCCGGGCTGAATATTGACGATGTCCTATAGCATAGCGTCCTTCATTGATTTCACGTAGGATCCTATATGCGCTGGTGATTTCGTTCCGTATTTTGCGAGTAATTTCACGATTGCCGAACCAACAATAACACCGTCAGCAATTTCCGACATCTTCCGTGCCTGCTCAGGTGTTGAAATCCCGAAACCTATCGCGCAGGGAATATCAGTGTTCCTTCTCACGGCCTTGATGATTGATGCGAGGTCGGTTGTGATTTCGCTCCTAGTCCCCGTAACTCCCAGACTTGAGACAACATAAAGAAATCCCTCGGCCTCACGAGCTATCATTGCGATCCTGTCCTCAGATGTCGGCGCAATCATCGACACCAAATCGACACCGTATTTCCGGCAGTATGGGAGAAATTCGTCCTTCTCCTCAAATGGAAGGTCAGGAAGAATGAGGCCGTCTATGCCGATGTCATTGCATGTTGAGATGAATCTTTCCGCGCCGTAAGAGAACACGACATTAGCATACG
Organism: Synergistaceae bacterium; assembly: GCA_017427625.1. Classification (GTDB taxonomy): domain Bacteria; phylum Synergistota; class Synergistia; order Synergistales; family Aminobacteriaceae; genus JAFUXM01. The sequence goes on from JAFRSL010000025.1 coordinate 1,148, forward strand.
TCATGAAGACCATCGGAACATCAATATCCCGTCTCAATTCTCGAACTATGTCGAAAACTTTGTCTGTCGTAATACCGCCCTTCAACGCCCTGTAATTCGCGTCCTGTATAACCGGCCCTTCAGCAGTAGGGTCTGAGAACGGTATTCCAAGCTCCACCAAGTCCGCGCCGTTCCTCACAGCCTCGTGAACAGCCCTTATCGTCGTATCAGCGTCAGGGTCTCCGCATGTTATGAAGGGTATAAACGCCTTACCGTTCGCAAACGCATTCTTTATGTTACTCATTGATGTTCTCACCCCTGTACCTCGCTATTGACGCGCAATCCTTGTCGCCCCTCCCCGAAATCGTAACGACAATAACACTTTCGCGGCTCATATTCGGCGCAACCTTCATCGCGTATGAGAGTGCGTGTGCAGATTCTATTGCCGGAATTATCCCCTCAGTCCTCGAAAGGTACTCGAACGCGCAAACAGCCTCCTCGTCGGTAACAGGGACGTATTCAGCCCGCCCGGTGTCGTGAAGATATGCGTGTTCCGGGCCTATGCCGGGATAGTCCAAGCCGGCGGAGATTGAGTAGACTGGGGCAATCTGTCCGAAATCGTCCTGACAGAAATACGACTTCATTCCGTGAAATATTCCGAGCCTTCCCGTTGAAATTGTCGCGGCTGTCTCGAAAGTTTCAATCCCTCGACCAGCAGCCTCACAGCCTATGAGCCTAACGCCCTTATCGTTGATGAAGTGGTAGAAGCTCCCGATAGCGTTTGAGCCTCCGCCTACACATGCGACAACGCAGTCTGGTAACTTTCCTTCGCGCTCCATGACCTGCGACTTTATTTCGCGTGAGATTACTGCCTGAAAGTCCCGCACTATCGTTGGGAAAGGGTGAGGCCCCATGACCGACCCTAAGCAGTAATGAGTGTCGTCAATCCTCGATGTCCACTCCCTGAAAGCCTGAGATACAGCGTCCTTGAGCGTTCCTGTTCCTGTTGACACTGGGACTACTTCAGAGCCAAGCAAGCGCATACGGTAGACATTTAGAGCCTGCCTGCGGGTGTCCTCCTCGCCCATGAAGACGACGCATGACATTCCCATTAGAGCCGCCGCAGTCGCAGTTGCCACACCATGCTGACCCGCCCCAGTTTCAGCGATTAGGCGTGTCTTTCCCATTCGTTTCGCCAATAATGCCTGACCTAGTACGTTGTTGATCTTGTGCGCGCCCGTGTGGTTCAAATCTTCGCGCTTGAGATAGATTTTCGCCCCGCCCAAGTCCTCAGTCATTCGACGTGCAAAATATAATCTTGACGGCCTCCCAGCATAATCGTTAAGCAAAGCCGAGAGTTCAGCCGTAAAATCCGGGTCATCTTTGTAGCGGTTATATGCTCGTTCAAGCTCTATCACCGCGTTCATAAGAGTTTCGGGTATGTACTGGCCGCCGTGAATCCCGAAACGTCCTGCCTTTTCCGTCATTGCCTATTCCTCCCTTAATGCCGCGATAAATTCCGACATCTTCATTCTGTCCTTAACCCCGCCCGTCTCAATCCCTGAGCTTACATCGACAGCATACGGCCTCAGACGCGAGACAGCCTCCCTTACGTTTCCGGCATCAAGACCGCCCGCAAGGAAGTAAGGACGAGTTATTCCCGCGAGCAATGACCAGTCGAAAACTTTTCCCGTTCCCATTCCTGAGTCGAGCATAACGAAGTCAGCCGTGCAATTTTCCGCCCTCATAACGTCCTCAGCTTCCCGAACCTTGAACGCCTTGATGACAGGTTTATTGGTGAGAGTACGGAGACGCGAGATATATTCCTCGTTTTCATGGCCGTGAAGCTGAATAATCCCGATGATACCATGCCCGCATATTTCCGCGATGATTTCAGGATTCTCATCAACAAAAACGCCGACAGCTTTAATTCTTGGGGAAAGCCCGCGCCTCAGAGCCTCCGCGTTTTCTGGGGTAACGTAACGTTTGCTCTTGTCCCAAAATACGAAGCCTGCGTTATCCGGCATTAGTTCATTCACAGCCTCAATGTCAGGAAATCTCGAAAGCCCGCAGAATTTCACCCTCACGCTCATAGTAACCTCTTTAATTCCGCAAGCATAGCCCGTTTGTCGGCTGAACGCATCAAAGTCTCGCCCACAAGAACGGCATCAGCCCCCGAATCTCTCGCCGCCTTAACGTCATCGGCTGTCTTTATGCCGCTTTCTGATACGAAGATTACATCAGCGGGAATGATTTTCCGGAGCCTCGCACTGTTTGACATGTCGACGGAAAAATCCTTGAGGTTTCGGTTGTTGACACCGATAATCCGCGCGCCTGCAATAAGTGCCGACTCTATTTCCGCCTCGTCATGTGCCTCAACGAGTGCCGAAATTCCAAGCCCGTCACAGATTTTGATATATTCCCCGAGTTTTTCAGCGTCAAGAATCGCACATATCAGCAACACGGCGGACGCACCCAGCAATTTTGCCTCGTATATCATTCTTTCGTGGACGACAAAATCCTTCCGCAGTGTGGGAATCTTCACGGCCTCCGAAATTTCACGAAGATAGTCATCGCTTCCGAGAAAGTATTTCGGCTCAGTGAGGACTGACACAGCATCAGCCCC
>JAFRSL010000220.1 GCA_017427625.1 Synergistaceae bacterium
GGGGGTCTATCTCCTTGTGCGAGAGGGGCAATCTCTATCTTGTCCTTCTCTGAACTGTGCTGTATGTACCGTCAGGATTGTAGAGGTACGTCTCTGAACGTTTCGCGGTCGGGTTAGCGATGCCCAAGTCCTTGCCGTTGAGGATAATCTGCGCGGCTGTTGGACGGCCTATCACGACTCTTGCCTGAGCGTTCAAATCCCAGCGCATCGTCTCGCCCCTCTTGATCGTCCTCCTGAAAACTGGCTGACCTCCTCCGAATGACACACTGAGCCAAACGTCATTGACCGCACGAATCTCAAGGTATGGACTCACTTCCGGCTCAGGCTCTGCGGATACAACCTCGTCAGCAGATGCAGGAACTCCCGCTGTCTCGCTTCCGTCCGTAGCGTTCACGTCGACAGAAACGGACTCAACCGGCGGAATTGTGTTTCCTCCCGAAAAGTTAAACATCTTCAAGTTACGAAGATCCAACCCGCCGTAGCTCACTGCGTACCAGACGTAAGCACCAGTTCCAACGAGCGCGAGCACGAGCACCAGGAACAGCCAGAAATGACTCGCGGGCTTGAATCCTTTGGGGACTGACGAGCCGTTTCCGAGTATCGTGTTCATGTTCTTATGCTGACGGGATTCGGCCTGCTTCCTGTGGGGAACTCTGTCAGGCTGAACATTCTGAGCCCTGTCGATCTGTGCCATGAAGTCATCCTGCAAGTCCTCCGCACCGATGAGCTTCAGGTAAGTCCGCACAAAGCCCTTGATGTAAACGACTTCAGGGAAATTCTTGTAGTCTCCCGCCTCAATTCCGCGCAAGTATTCAGGCCGTATCTTAGTCCGGTCGAATACCGTCTCAAGCGTCATGCCTAAATTCTCGCGCCTCTCAGTTATCATTCGCCCCAACTCGACAAGGGCATCATCGTGTTCCAAAATCCATAGCCTCCTTAATCTTCTCGCGGACTCCCGAAAGCCATGAAGCCGGATCAGCCTCACGGAATATCGCGCTTCCCATCACTATCGCATCACAGCCCGAAAGTACCGCACGGATTATATTACTCTCGTTTATTCCGCCGTCAATTTCAATCGTATAATTATATTTCTTTACCTCACGAATGCTAACAAGTTCCCTGACTTTTTCCAGCGATGACTCGATGAATTTCTGTCCGCCGAATCCCGGAGTTACCGACATCACAAGCACCAAGTCAGCAAGCTCAAATACATTCTCAACCACTGACAAAGGAGTCGGAGGGCACAGAGCTATCCCGGTCTTTATTCCCGCATTCTTTATGGCTGAGAGTGTAGCGTGAAGAAGATGCGTCTCCGTCTCTGCGTGAACGGTGATCAATGACGCTGAATCCATGAATAGCGGCAAAACGGTTTCGAGGTTGTCCGTCATCAGATGAGCGTCAATGAATGAGTCGGGGTATCTCTTACGCAATGCCCGCGAGAACTCAGGGCCGAATGAGAGGTTACGCACGAAATGGCCGTCCATTATGTCGAGGTGAAGCCAGTCATAATTATTTTTGAGACGGTCAATATCGTCCGCAAGGGTCAAGGGATTCGCGCCCAAAAGCGAGGGAGCTAATATGATTTTGCGCATGGCTTAGTTCTTCCTTTCCTGCCAGACTGACTCGCCGCCAAGATAATATGTTATGAGGCATTCATTCGAGTAGCTTGCTGTCGTGCTTATGCTCTCGCCTGAACGTACCTGCCTGTTAAGGACCGTTCGCTTTCCGGCGGGGTCTGTAACCTCAATCCTAAGCTCCATAGGTCTTGCGAGCGGCGGAACAACGTAGCGTATCCTCGCAGTCTTGTTGCCTCCTGATGACGTGGGCTGCGTGGTTGCTGGAGTCGATGCAGGACGTGAGGCTGTCTGTGATGTTGCCGGCCGTGAAGCTGTTTGTGTCGACGCTGGGGATGTCCGAGTGTAATCGTCCCCTGTGAACTCCTCTTCCTGCTTTGGCGGAGTTTGTGCGACTTGAGGCTGGGACTGTTGTGGCTTTGGCTGTGATGTTTGTGATTGTGCCGCAGGCTTTTCCTGAGACTGCTGACTGCTGACTCGTCGTGCTGTTCCTCCTGCGGTTGATGTGGTATCGGATTTAGCGTCCATGAATCCTGCGGGTCTTCGTTGAGTTGCAAGTTTAAGGATTACCCCCTGACCTGCGCGGAGTGTGCTTCCAGTTCCCGGCCTCGTCTCAATAGCAAGACCTTCGGGCAAAAGCGGACTGTACACCCTGTCAACACCCTGAACCTTCAGCCCTGCCGCCGTGAGAACATCGCGGGCCTCCTTCTCGGTCATTCTGTTAACGTCAGGAACTGTTACTACCCCTGAAGCGTCTGCACCGTCCTGAATGAGAAGGTCAATCTTTCTTCCAGCCGCAACCTGAGCCGGAGATGATGGACTCTGCGCGATTACCTCACCCGCTTTGACGTTTCGCTCACGGATTTTCACGACATCACCAAGCGCGAAGCCCTGTGCCTTGATTTCGGCCTGAGCCTCCGAGAGAGTCATTCCCTTAACGTCGGGGACTGCGTGAAGTTCACCGCCCTTGCTGACCTGCAACACCATAGCCTGCCCGCGCCGTAATTCCGTGCCTGGTTCTGGGGACTGTGCGAGGACTCTTCCTTCCGGCAACGTTGAGGCTACCTGCTCAAGCTGTACGACAAGTCCGAGTCTCTCAGCTTCAGCAACAGCGTCGATTGACGTCCTCCCTACGAGTGTCGGGACTTCTGATCTGCTGTCCGGCTTCATGAAGACCGTGTAGACAGCTATAGCTCCTGACGCGAATATTATTGCCGAGACTATGAAAAGTGTCGTTAATACTATTCCACCGTTATGCTTTTTCAAATCTCACTAACCCTCCCTGCTCAAATCTTCAAGTCTCTGTAAAATTTCCGTACCCTTCAGTTTATCATTATCCCTCGCGTAATCGAGAGCTGATTTTCCGTCATTGTCCTTTGCGAGAACGTTTACGCCCGCGTCGAGGAGTGCGCTGACAACTTCGGCATTGTTCATCATGGCCGCGAGAATAAGGGCAGTCCTCCCGGTACTGTTGGCGGTGTCATCAGCTCCGGCCTCTGTCAGAATCTTCACGACTCCTGAGCGCGGGTTATCCATTGCCGCATACAGCAGAGATGTCATTCCGTTTGTGTCCTTAGCGTTCACGAAAGCCCCTGCATCTACGAGGAGTTGTACAGCTTCGGGGGTGTTCCTTCTTGCCGCCGCCATTAATATAGTAACATCATCATAGCGTTTTGCGTTCACGTCAGCCCCAGCCCTTATGAGGAGACTGATTACTTTCTCCGAATTGTTCAGAGCTGCCCAGAATATCGCGGTCGCACCGTCAAACGCCAGAGCCTTGACGTCAGATCCGGCATCTAGGAGAACTTTCACGGCTTCGGGGGTGTTCTCTCTTGCGGCCATGAATAACGCTGTAGAGCCGAACTCGTTTGCAATGTTGACGTTTGACACTGAGCTTAGAACCTGCCGAATCTCGTCGGGTGAAGCGTCCGCGCAGAAGTCTATGAAGTCATACTCATTATCACTCTTGAGTATCGCTTGAAGCTCTGCCTCCCTCTTTCTGGTAAGCTCCTCAAGCCTACGTAATACAGGAGTACCTTTGAGCTTTGGATTCTCTATCGCAAAGTCAAGAGCGGTCTTCCCGAAAACGTCCTTTTTGCTGACATTGAAACCTGCATCAAGAAGAACATTCACGACCTCTGCATTGTTGAGCATAGCCGCGAGGAGCAGCGCATTCCTCCCGTTGTTGTTGGTAACGTCTTCAGCACCCGCGCCAATAATAAGGGAGATCATTTCGGGGTCAGGGTTGTCCATTGCCGCAAAATGAAGCGTGGTCATTCCATTAGTCTCCTTAGCGTGAATGTCAGCACCCGCGTCGAGGAGAAGTCTCACCACCGCTGTAGTATTCCTTCTTGCTGCGCCCATTAAGGCGGTGAGTCCGTCGGTTCTTGCGAGATTAACGTCAGCTCCGGCATTGAGGAGAACGCTGACAGCCTCAGGGGTATTCGTGAATGAAGCCCACATTATAGGGGTTATCCCGTCATATGCGCGTGTGTTCACGTTCATTCCTGCGGCGACGAGTGCCTGTAAAACTTCGGGCTTGTTCCTTCTTGCTGTGGCTAAAAGCGCGTGGCTTGCGTCGAACTCATCTTTTATATCTTCGAGCGAGTGGACTGTATCGATTATTTCCTTTGCTGAAGATGTCGAGCAAAATTCAATGAACATGTCGAGAATAGTTTTACGGAAACTTTGCATAAATCCTTCTCCTTTATCGTTTGAGTATAAGTGAACAGTAAAAACCGTCAAGCCAAGAATTTCCCGGCAATATGTAAACACCGTAGGGCTTCCCGCGCCTGAAAAACTCGCCCTTCCAGTCAACAAGCCTCGAAACTTCCGCGCACTCCGAATGACCAGACAGAATTTCCGCAACTACACCTTCATTCTCCTGCTTCAAGAGTGAGCATGTGATGTAGAGGACGTACCCGCCGGGCTTGCAGAGACTCACAGCGCGCTCAAGGAGTTTCTTCTGGGTTGCAACGAGGGAGTCGAGCTTCTTCCAGTCGAGTCTCCATTTCGATTCGGGCTTCCTGTTCCAAGTTCCAGAGCATGAGCATGGAGCGTCAAGCATCACAAAGTCAGGAGCATCGTCAGGAGTAAGGGACAAAGCATTTCCGGCTTTCATCACGGCGCGTTCAAGTACTCCGAGACGTTCAAGCTCACGGACTGCGGATTTCGAGCGGGCCTCCGAGATTTCCCAGCATTCGGCGCGGGACGACGGGCATTCCTGCAAAATCTGCGCTGACTTCACGCCCCTTCCCGAACACATATCGAGGATCATTCCGCCTTTGTTGAATTTGCCGACGATTGACGCTGCGAGGATTGAGCCTTCAGCCTGAACCGTGCATAGCCCCTCATTGAAGCCCGGAACTTTCGCGGGTAACATGCTCTCATTGAGGCGGATTGCGGGGGAGATGTCCGACTGGTTATAGCGCAGTCCCTTAGCGTCAAGCATGGCCGTAAGTTCGTCGCGTTTATCGGGCGAGACTCTCAGCGCGGAATATGAGGGAAGCTCCATCATCTCGAAGATTGCGTAAAGCTCCTGACGTGTCCAAGTCCTCGACCACGCCGGCAATGACCACGTAGGAATCCCCGCGAACATTGCCCGACCGTCAACCGATGGTGAACGTCGGAACTTCTCCAAAGTTTCAGCACCATTCTCGATGACCTTGTGGAGTACAGCGTTGACGAGGCCGGAATACTTTGCTGTTGACTTGTCCCGGCGAAGGTACTCGATTATCCCGTTGACCAGCACACCGCCTGAGAATCTCCGCAGTTCCAACAGCCCCCCAGTTCCCATAAGCACGGCCATGATTACGGGAATCGGCAGGTTCTCCTTTGAGCGAATGTAGTCGGCTGAAATTTTCTCCCAAAGCTCCTTGCGCCTCATTACGATATATATCAGCGACGAGGCAAGAGAGATGTCGGGGGACTTCATTTTTTCGCGGTCTGCTAATATCCTCAGTGCCTCAGACGAAAATTTGCCCCCGCTGTCCGACGTTAAGACTTTGAGGGCTGCTTCTATTCCTCGCAATTAACGCCTCCTGCTTCTGCTTATGAGAATTAGCCTTACAAGCTGTAACAGCGACATCAAGGCTGCGGCAATGTAAGTCCAGGCTGCTGCGGTCAGGACTTTTCTTGCGCCGGAAAGTTCGTCAGACGACAATGTATGTGTCTGTTCCAGCAACTTCAAAGCCCTCGAACTCGCGTTAATCTCAACGGGAAGTGTAACGAGATGGAACACAAGCGCGCCCGTGAAAAGCATTATCCCTATGTTTACGAGCATGAAATTTCCGACGACGAGGCCGAGAATGAACAGAGGCATTGAAGCTGTCGAGCAAATATTTACGACCGGGACGATCGTGTTCCGGAATATCAGCGGTGAATATGACTCGTGATGCTGGATTGCGTGGCCTACTTCGTGGGCGGCGACTCCGATTGAAGCGATGCTCCTGTTTCCGTAAACACCGTCGGAGAGGTTGAGGGTTTTGTTTCGGGGGTCGTAATGGTCGGTGAGATTTCCAGCGACGTGATTGATGGGCATGTTCGCCATTCCGTAGAGAGTGAGGAGCATTCTCGCAACGCTGTCGGCTGTAACGTTTCCGCGAGCCGGGATTTTGCTGTACTCGCTGAATGTTGACTGAACTTTGTGCTGTGCCCACATTGAGAGAAGCAACGCGGGTATGATGACTATCATTGTGGGGTCTAATCCGTAACCTAACATCTTTATTCTGATTCCTCCTGATAACATTTGTTTTCGTGAGTATATCATGAGGTTGCAAGAAATTTGTTGTGCTATAATCTCGTCTCGATGAAACAAAATCCAATCAACAGGAGGAATGTAATTTGCAAAGAAGGTTCGCACTATTCACAGCCTCAACGCTAGCGGTGTTCCTGACTGCCGGGACAGCACACGCCGCGAGCATCAAGGGCAAGGATCTCAGCACAGTACCCGACATACTCAGACATGCGCGGGGACTCACAGGAAAGGAGGTGAGTCTTGAGCTGAGGAAGGACTCTGTTCTCCGGCTTCATGATAGCGGCAAGAATCTACAGCGTTGTGATAGCGGCTATCTTGATTTGCGCTACAATATCGGCAACGGAGACAGGGATTCTTCGCTCGGCAGGATACCACATTTTGCTGTAGAAGACAGGGTAGAAGACGTAC
>JAFRSL010000221.1 GCA_017427625.1 Synergistaceae bacterium
GTAACATGGTACATAACGCGTACGGCAGGCAATGTTTCTCCTGATGTCCCGGTAAATCCGCTAAACCCTGACAATCCCGTCAACCCAGACAATCCTGGGACGTACAATGCTCCGACGACTCAGCCAAGCAATGCGTCATCAGCATTCTCAAACGGCGCAAAGGACTCCGCAATACGTGAGGCTCTCGGAAAACTCAGCGGGAAAGTTTCATCAACAACGCCCGTCGAGATCGGACTGCCAGCTTCGGCACTGAAAGGCTCGCAGAAGGTCGCAAGAATTGACTCGGACGCTGTGTATCTTCCTGTCATTGAGGTCAGTGAGTCGAAGATTTACGTTTTCGGCGTATCTCTGGACAAGTTCAATGCCAATGACAATCTCTACTGGAACGTAACGATAACGGACGCAGGCACGGGCGATTATGTCTCAGCGTCAGATGCGGAGGAGGCCATAACGTTCTTCACTGACGAAGGCACGGAGACAACGACAGTCCCAGCGAACAAGCACGTCAATGTCGCAGCATTCTTCGAGACCGGCAAGGAATATCAGGCCGTGATCACAACGAGCGAAAATTCCGGCGACGATGTTCAGGGCGTTGGAAGTTCAAGCGGAGGCTGCAATGGTGGTTTCGTTCTTCCTGTGATGCTTATGGGACTGGGCTTCATGATCACGCGCAGGAGATAGCGTCAAAATATACGCGCAGACTTTCACAAAAGGAGCTTCCCAATAATTGCGGGAGGCTCTTTTTCTGATATACTCACAGTAAAATCATGAAAGGATTGATACATTACTCTATGTTACAAACTGTAAACCCCTTCCTCGTAGCAGGACTCCTCTTCTTCCTGAGCCTTGTGGCAGGTTCTCTGTCTGAGAAAATCAAAGTCCCGGCTCTCATTCTCTTCCTGGCCATCGGAATGCTCGCAGGCGTTGACGGTCCTGGAGGTCTGAACTTCTCCGACGCAAACGCAGCTAACAGTGTCGGTACATTCGCGTTGGCCTTCATACTTTTCTCAGGAGGCTTCCAGACGAAATGGAGCGACATAAAGCCAATCTTCACTCAGGGAATGGTCCTCTCAACAGTCGGAGTACTTCTCACAGCTGTTGCGATGGCTCTGCCGATAGCGATACTTCCGCAGTTCACGTACAAGGACGCGTTTCTTCTCGGCGCAATAGTATCGTCAACAGACGCCGCCGCAGTCTTCTCGATACTGAGGACTCAGAAGGTCGGACTGCGAGGTTCATTGAGGCCGCTTCTTGAGTTCGAGTCAGGAAGCAATGACCCCATGGCCGTGTTCCTCACTCTTACGGCTATAACTTGGCTCAAGACCCCCGATGTACCCGTCGCGGAGCTTGCTTTGAAGTTCGTCGTCCAGATGACCGCAGGGGGAGCAATGGGCTACCTCATGGGGCGTTTCTCATGTTGGGCAATTCAGCGTCTTCAGGTTGCGAACGAGGCACTCTATCCTGTCTGGGGAATCTCAATAGTAATGGCGACTTTCGGAATTACTGAGACTGTCTACGGAAACGGCTACCTTGCTGTCTACGTTTGCGGCATAGTGATGGGCGGAGGAGATTTCCTCTACAAGTACAGCCTCCAGAGATTTCACGATGGCTTTGCTTGGCTCATGCAGATAATAATGTTCTTGGTGCTGGGACTTCTCGTTACACCGAGCGAGGTCGCTGACTTCTCCGTAATGGGAATGGGGATGTTCATATCGTCCTGCCTTATGTTCGTTGCAAGACCAATAGCCGTGTTCTCAGGAATGCTGTTCAGCCGCTTTAATTGGCGCGAGAAGCTCTTCGTCTCATGGACTGGGCTTCGCGGTGCAGTGCCGATTATACTTGCGACGTACCCTCTCACTGAAGGACACCCGCAGGCTAAGTTCATGTTCAACGTAATATTCTTCGTCGTAATAACTTCCGTAATGCTTCAAGGGAAAACTCTTGCATGGTTCGCGCAGTTCCTGAAGATTGACGCGCCTGTACGCGAGGCAAAGACTTGGACGCTGAATTTCGACATTACTCCGGCTTCGGGAACTGATGAGACACGCGAGGTTGATCTTCCTGACGATGCCGTAGTGATAGGACGTGAGGTTAAGGATCTGAGATTCCCTGACGGTGTAACGATCCTCCTCATCAACAGGGGCGACAAGTATCTTATTCCTAAGGGCGGCACTGTTCTTGAGCAAGATGACACGCTGCTGCTTTTCGGGGACAGGGCAAAACTTACCGACGTCGCAATGAAACTTTGCGAACGTGCGGAAAATAACGCTTGACCTTTTCCCTGAGTGCTGTAATATTTCACTTAACACTTGCACATTCAGGAGATATTTGCTCAATGAATACACAATACGTAAAAGATTTCGTGAAGGATTTATTCACGCTTAGGACGGTATGGATTGACAAGGGCAGCGGGAAATGGGCGGTAAAAAGGCGCTTTCACCCTGTCTTGCGCTCAACTTTCTGGGTTCTCGCGGTGATAGTTGGGGCAGGGATATATTCGAGCCTCAACAATCCCGAACACTCTGTCGCTGTTGCTGACACTCAGACAGTCGCATCACTGCCAGAGCCGGAAGAGATCGCACCTCCTGTTCGGCAGAAAGAGCTTGTGATACCACTCACGAAGCGCGGGGAAATTCTTTTGCCCTCAGAAATGAATCCAGAGACCGACAGAATCATAGCCCCGTCAACAACCCTGACGTCAATGGAAAAAGCTCCGGCCATGCCGCGGATTACGGCGGGGAAGTACAGCGTTGACGTGAACAAGTCGACGTACACACTCACGCTCTACAGGGACGGCGAGGTTGTCAAGGAGTACCCCATAGCAATCGGCAAGAATCCCGGCGACAAGCAGAGGATTGGCGACCACCGTACTCCCACTGGGAACTTCAAGGTCGTCTCGATCGAGAACGCTTCGGGCTGGTCTCACGATTTCAGGGACGGAAAAGGGAAGATCAAGGGTGCTTACGGCCCGTGGTTCTTGAGGCTCGACGCTAAGGGCTGGAAGGGCATCGGCATTCACGGGACTCATGACCCAGATTCGCGCGGGACTATGGCGACTGAGGGCTGCATACGCTTGAGCAACGAGGACATTGCGGAACTTAAGCAGTATGCCTACAAGAACATGCCGGTAACGATAAGGGAGAATTAAAATGTTAAAGTGCGGAATAATAGGACTTCCACTGTCGGGGAAATCAACTGTCTTCAACGTGATCACTCGCGCGGGTGCTGAGGTCAAGCCTTACGCTTCGGGTAAGACTGAGCCGAATAGGGCGTTGGTGAATGTACCTGATGAGAGATTCGACAGACTGGTTGAAATCTTCAAGCCAAAGAGTGAGAAGCCTGCTGATGTTGAGTTTGTTGACCTTGCGGGATTGTCGAGGGACGCAGGAAAGGGCGCGGGGCTGGGAAACTCGTTCTTGTCGTTCGTTTCGGAGAGCGAGGCATTGCTTCATGTCGTTCGAGTTTTCGGGAATGACTCAGTTCCACACCCTGAGAACAGCATTGATCCATTGAGGGATTTCAAGATTGTCGAGGCGGAATTGATTTACCGGGATTTAGGGGTAATAACGAATCGCCTTTCACGACTTGAGGAGAAGCAGGCAAAGAAGAAGCTCACCCCAGCTGAAACTTCGGAGCTTGAGTTAATCCGCGAGCTTGAGGCTCACATGATGGAGGAGAAGCCATTGCGTGAATATCCCCTTACCGATGAACAGAAACGCGCACTTTCGGGGTATGCTTTCCTCACGCTGAAGCCTGAGCTTGTTGTCCTTAACTTGGACGACTCGCAGACTGGCGATGTGCCTGAAATTTCCCCTCTCATGGCCGAACTTGAGGCAAGAGGAATGAAGTCGGTTCGAGTTTACGGTGCGACGGAGATGGAGCTTGAGCAGCTTGACCCGGAGGACAGGGCTGAATTTATGCGGGACTTGTCGATTGACGAGCCAGGACGCGAGAGGCTGATTCACGAGGCGTATAAGTTGCTGGGATTGATCTCGTTCTTCACGTCAGGGAGCGATGAGGTTAGGGCGTGGACGCTCAAGGCTGGGAGCAATGCTGTTGACGCTGCTGGGACGATACATTCTGACTTGGCGCGGGGATTTATCCGGGCGCAGGTCGTTGCATATGATGATTTCATTGCGAACAATGCGAATATTGCACAGTGCCGCGAAAAGGGTGTTCTTCGTCTTGAGGGCAAGGAGTACATCGTGAAGGACGGCGACATGATAGAGATTCGCTTCAACGTTTAGGAATTATTTCATCCCCCAGTGAGACGTAGCTGGGGGTATTGTTTTTATAAAACGCTTTAAAACTTCAAAAATTTTATAACTTTAAGAAAGGGGGGTAAACCGTTACAGAAATTAAGTAATTTAGCTTTTATGTTCCGACAGCATATTTACTAAAATTCCTGTCAGCTTCTGAAGCGATAACCAAGCGGGAAGCGAATTATACCCGTACGTTAGCGGGGAATTTAAGGCTCCGGAGCGTTATATCAAACGCAAGTAGCAAGACATCGTGAAAGCGGACGCGTTGAACGAGCAAGGGAACATGAGAGTTATATTTGTAACTTTTTATAAGTTTTCTGTAACGGTGTAAATATGTCAGATTACACAGTCTCGAAGGTATATCCATCAGACAAAAGAGGGAATGCGCAAGTCGAGCGTCTTCTTCTTGCGGAAGGCATAAGGCGCGACAAGAACCTCGATTACACCTGTGCGCTTTATGATGACGACTACAATATTGTTGCGACAGGAAGCTGCTTCGGAAACACTCTTCGCTGCATGGCCGTAAGTCATGAGCATCAGGGCGAGGGCCTCATGAATGAAGTCGTCTCTCACCTCGTCCAGTATGAGTATGGGCGCGGGATCAACCATTTGTTCCTCTACACGAAATGCAATTCGGCAAAATTCTTCGGCGACTTGGGATTCTATGAGATAGTGAGGATTGCCGATCAGGTCGTCTTCATGGAGAACAGGCGTACAGGTTTCAGCGATTACCTTTCAGATTTAGCAAAGTCGAAACGAGAAGGGAAAAACGTTGCCGCCCTCGTACTCAACGCAAACCCTTTCACTCTCGGTCATCAATATTTGGTTGAGAAGGCTTCGGCGGAAAATGACGTTCTTCACGTTTTCATAGTGAGTGAGGACGCTTCATTAGTTCCGTTTGACGTGAGGAAGAGGCTCGTCATCGCTGGAACTTCACACCTTCACAACCTCGTTTACCACGACACAGGGCCTTATATCATAAGCAGCGCAACATTCCCGAGCTACTTCCAGAAGGACGGCGAAGCAGTAATCGAGAGCCACGCTAATCTGGACTTGGCCGTGTTCGTCAAGATTGCTCAGGCTTTGGGGATAACTTCCCGCTATGTCGGTGAGGAACCCAAGAGCCTCGTTACTGGAATCTACAA